>CAZAEB010000007.1:0-28965 GCA_964484095.1 uncultured Gammaproteobacteria bacterium | reverse complement strand
TATATAAAAATGGTTAGAGAAGTAAAAAAGCATCCGGTTGATTTTTTTGTTCTTCTTTTGGGGTTTGTTTTTTTAGGATATACGTTTTATGTTTATCAACACGAACCCCAGCTTCAGACGATTATTGTTTGGGCGACGGCTGTATATTATTTTTTGTGGGGAGTAGTTCATCATCTAATTAGAGATGATTTTCACCTCAAAGTTGCAGTTGAATATTTTTTCATTGCCCTTTTTGCAGGTTGGATAGGAACGTTTGTTCTTAAGATGATTTAGCTTTTTACTAATTTCATCGCTAACCCTGAGAGTAGAGGGATTAGAGCGTTATCATTAAGTTTTCTTTTGCCGATTTTTGGTTCGGTAAACTCAATAATTGCGGTAACCATTGCTCCGGCGGTTGCTCTTGCCAGGCTGACATATTGCAAAGAGATAAGAGCAGTAGCAAAAAGAGCGGCTAAACTTGCCTCAATTCTTTTACCATTTCCCTTAAAATGATAGCCAACCAGAGCGTTTATTGAGTCGCCGACAGCAAGATTTATTATTGACGCAATAGCTATTGGTTTAGGAAAAACAAGATAGGCAACAAAAGAGCCGATTGTAAAAATAAAAGGGCCGTAAGCCAAAACTCGCGGTGATTTATCTCTTTCGAAATACAAAACAATACTGCTTATCGGTTTAGGAAGCCAGAAGATGGAAGCCAGAACCAGCCCGGTCCAAAAAAGAACAACCAGTAAAAATCTTTGGGTAGTTAGGATATTAAAATCAAGAAGAAAAACAAGGATGAATCCATAAAAAAGATGGACAATCTTTCTTCTTAAGTTAACATTTTTACTAAGAGAGTTGAAAATATTTTTTTTATATAGAAAAAACAGAAACCAAAAAATTATTGTTGCAATTGTAAACCCGCCGATTAGATCTTCAAAAAAATGGAGGCCAAACTGGAGTCTGGACAAAGCAATAAGAAAAAGCACTCCAAAACCAATCCAGGAAAGGGTTGGTTTAACAGCCGCAAGAGTCCAGGCTAATATTGTGGCCAGGGCAGTGTGGAGAGAAGGGAACGAGTAGTCGGAAGGAATATTAGTAGCAACACCTAATATGCTGGGATTTTCGATAAATGGTCTGTTAACAGCAGTAATCCTTTTAAGAACCTGCACGACAAAAGTGGTAAATATTGTTGATGGGAGGATAATTCTTAAAAAAAACTTTCTTTTAACCCAAAAGGTTAACAATAAAGGAAATGATATTATCGCTACAACTACCAAATCAGAATTTAATAAATCGGTCATTGTTTTGTTTTTATTTTATCAGTTTGCCATTTTAAAATGTCTTGATGGTTTCCCGAAGACAATACCTTAGGAACTTTCCAGCATTTAAAGCTTGTTGGTCTGGTGTATTGGGGAAATTCAAGCAGTTTTTTTCCTGAGAAATCGTTTCTTTCTGATTTCTCAATCAATTTATTTAGCCCCGGAGAAAAGGTTTCAATCTCGTCTGCTCCTTTTTTTTCTAAAACTCCTGGAAGCAATCTGGAAACGGCATCAATGATTATCATCGAGGCCAGTTCGCCTCCGGAAAGAACAAAATTACCAATGGAGACTTCTTCATCAATCATGTATTTTCTTATCCTTTCGTCAACTCCTTCATAATGACCGCAAATAATGATTAGATTTTCTCCCTTAGAAAAGGCAAGAGCTTTTTTTTGATCAAATGTTTTTCCACGAGGGTCGGTAAGAACGACTTTTGAGTTAGGATTTTTCTTTTTTAGGGCGGTAATTGCTTTGAAAACTGGCTCGGGTCTTAAAATCATTCCAGGCCCGCCACCGTAAGGACGATCATCGACAGTGCCTCTTTTATCAATGGCCCATTTTCTTAAATCGTGAATAGATAAGTCTAAAGCATTAATCTTTCTGGCTTTTTTTATCATGCTCCATTTAATAAATGGAGAGAAAAGATCTGGGAAAAGAGTAATAATATTAACTTTCATCTTGGGTAATTTTAACATACGGAAAAGTATAAACTTGATATAATATCATTATCGGAGTGTGGCGCAGATGGCTAGCGCGCACGCATCGGGAGCGTGAGGTCGTGGGTTCGAATCCCTCCACTCCGACAAAGCTAATTCGTGAGGTCGTCCGCCTCAGGCGGACCACTCCGACTAAAAACTCATTCCCGGCAGTCGTTCGAGACTGCGGGGGTTTTTGACAGACCCGCCTCTTTTTGCCTGATAATATCCGGCAATAGCAATCATGGCCGCATTGTCGGTAAATAGTTTATTTGAATAAGCGGTAAAGACCGGAACTGCGTGTTTTTTAGTTACCTGCCTAACTTGTTTTCTAAGTGAAAGGTTGTTTATCACCCCACCGCCTAAAAAAAGCTGGTTGGGCTTGTATTTTTCCAGGGCAAGATTAAGTTTTAAAGTGATTGCTTTAGTGAGAACTCTTTCAAAAGATGCAGAAAAATCTTGAAGTAATTTTTTGTTTATATTTTTTTCTGGAATGTCCCTTATTTTATAAAGACAAGCGGTTTTTAGACCGGAAAAGCTGAAATTTAGAGATTTGTTTCTGGACATTGGAATGGGCAGATCGAATTTGTTTTTATCACCCGTCTTTGCTAGTTCAGAAATTATCGGTCCTCCCGGATAGCCCAGGTTTAACATTTTTGCCACTTTGTCAAAAGCTTCTCCGGCGGCATCGTCAAGAGTTTCGCCTAAAGGCTTATATTTACCAAAATCCTTAACCAGCACAAGCTGGGTTCTGCCTCCAGAGATTAAAAGTCCCATAACGGGAAACTTAGGATTTTTTTTCAAAGGGCCATTTCCCTTAGAGTTAAGAGCTAGGGAGGAAAGAAGATGGCCCTCCATATGATTTACAGCTATTATTGGCTTTTTGTATTTTCTGGCAAGTTCCTTGGCTTTTGTGATTCCTACCTCAAGGGCAATTGCCAAACCTGGTCCTTGGGTAACGGCAATGGCGTCAATAGTTTTTAAGTTAATTTCTTTTTTTAGTTTTAGTCTTTTTCTGGTTGATTCGGCTCTTTTTAGCGCCTCGCTTATCACTTTATCGATGTTTTTTCGGTGAGCCCTTCTGGCCAGGTCAGGAACCACCCCGCCCCAGGGTTTGTGAATTTCAATTTGAGTCCAGATAACATTACTAAAGATTTTTCTTCCCACGCTCACAGCGGCAGCGGTTTCATCGCAGGATGTTTCAATGGCTAGAATAGTGTAGTTATTATTGACCCGCTTCATCAGGGTATATTATACTTCATTTATGGATAAAGACTGCATTTTCTGCAAGATTATTAGAGGTGAAATTCCCAGCTATAAAGTATATGAAGACGATAAATTTTTAGCCTTTTTAGATATTTTTCCCTGGGTTGAAGGCCATACCCTGGTAATACCCAAAAAACATTATCGCTGGGTATGGGATGTAGAAAATTGCGGAGAATATTTTAAAGTTACAACCAAGATTGCCAATCATTACAAGAAAGTATTTAATACTGAGTTTGTGATGAGTTATATTTATGGCTACGATGTCACTCATGCACATATTCAGCTTTTTCCCGATGCACGAAAAAAAGTAGCCATTTATCCAAAAAAGGGCGGGAAAAAATTGGACAAAAGAGATGCAAATGAGCTTTTGAAAAAAATTAGTTTTTCTAGTCGGTAAATTTTATCCTTCTCTTGTTTTGGTCGATATGGTCGATTTTTATCCAGATGATTTTCACCGGCTTGTTTTTGGTGGCCCGGTCTAGAGTTTGTTTTCCTTTTTCTATCCATTCAATTAAGACTACGTTTCCCGGTTTTAGCATTTTTTTAAATCCCAGTTGGTTTAGCTCGTTGCTTGATCGAATTCTCCAAGTATCGATATGAAAAAATGTCCCCCTTAGTCCTTTGGTTTGGTAAGGATATTCTCTTATTAGATCGAAGGTGGGCGAATTTATTATCTCTTTTATTCCAAGAGCTTTTCCAACTCCTTTTGCAAACCGAGTTTTTCCTGTTCCCAGTTCTCCCTGGAGGGCAAAAACTAGACAGTTTTTACCAAGTTTTTCGACATGCTTTTCGGTAAGATTATTAGCAAATTTAATTGTTTCTCTTTGGTTGTTAGAAATTACTGATTTAGCATTCAATCTTGAAAAATCTATTTTCCCCTGCCTGATTATTTCCGGTTGATCGAGGGTGGTGTCAATTACTGTCGATGGGGGATTTTTGGGTAGAGGACCGGCGTCGATTACCAAACTTAAAAGTTCTTTTTTTGTGTTTGTTAAGTTCTGAATAATATCTTCTATCGCGTAAGGGGGTTTTTTACCCGAGATATTTGCTGAAGTGGCCGTAATTGGTTTTCTAAATTTCTTGGAAATTTCCAAAAATAATTTATGATCAGGAATTCTAACTCCCAGAGTGCCAGTTTCTGCTTCAACCCGGGGATCAACCTTGTGCTTGCCTTCACAAACTATAGTAATTGGTCCAGGAAGAAGGTTTTTAAATATGTTTTTTGCAGTTGGGTTTATCTTGATATATTTTTTGGCCATTTTACTGTCGGAGACTGCTACCGAGATTGGTTTTCCCTTTCTTTCGCCTTTGTATTCTATTACTTTGCTTACCGCCTTAGGGCTAGTGGCGTCAGCTCCCAAGCCATAACTGGTTTCTGTGGGGTAAATAATCAAGCCACTAGTTTTAAGAACTCTGACGGCTTGTTTAATGAGTTGGTTTTGGGGCGTTTTCTCGAGAGATAGAACTTTCATGGTAATATTATAATATAAATTTAAGCAGGAGATGATATACTGAAAAATGGTCGAAAAGAAAAACGTTTTGATTACGGGAATAACCGGTTTCGCTGGGTCACATTTGATAGAACTTTTATTAAAGAAAAAGTTAGAAGTTTATGGATTGTGTCGTTGGCGATCAAGGACAGAAAATATTGAACACCTAAACAGTAGAATTCATTTGATTGAAGGAGATCTTCTTGATTTAACTTCGCTCCAAAAAGTAATAATGGATGTTCGTCCGGATTATGTGTTTCATTTAGCAGCTCAAAGTTTTGTTCCTGCTTCTTGGACTTCACCGGCAGTTACTTTAGAAATTAATGTTATTGGTTCTTGTAATCTTTTTGAGGCAATAAGGGCGGCTAAGATTGACCCCATCGTTCAGATTGCTTGTAGTTCTGAAGAATACGGATGGGTTAACCCTAATGAAACACCAATTAAGGAGACTAATCCTTTGCGGCCTCTAAGCCCCTACGGGGTTTCCAAAATTGCTATGGATTATTTGGGTTATCAGTATTTTAAAAGCTATGGAATAAAGATTATAAGAACTCGAGCTTTCAATCACACCGGTCCGCGGCGGGGGGAAGTTTTTGTTTGTTCGTCATTTGCCAAACAAATTGTCGAAATAGAAAAGGGAATAAAAAAGCCTATTTTGTATGTGGGTAATTTGGAAGCGGTGAGAGATTTTACAGATGTTCGTGACATGGTTAGAGGATATTGGCTGGCAGTCTTAAAGGGCAAGCCGGGAGAAATTTACAATATTGCTTCAGGAAAAGGAGTAAAAATTAGCAAAGTGTTGGCGATGCTTTTGGGAATGAGCAAAGTAAAAATCACTGTTAAACAGGACCCTTCGCGGATGAGGCCGTCTGATGTTCCTATTCTTCTTGGTGATTCAACCAGGTTTAGAAAAGCAACTGGGTGGAAGCCGGAAATAAAGCTTGAAAAAACCCTAAAAGATATTTTAAATTATTGGAGAAAACAAGTTTAAAAGGAGGCAAAATGAATAAACAGACGGTTGTTATAGTAATTCCTACTTATAACGAAGCCGAGTCTATCGGCAAGATGATTACTCATCTTTTCACAAAAACTTTTCCCAAGATTGATGGTTGGCATTGCAAACTTTTAGTGGTTGATGATACCTCTCCTGACGGAACCTATAAAATTGTTGAGGAAATGAAAAGCAAATATCCCGATCTTCATCTTTATCTGAATAAAGAAAAAATGGGAATAGGCTATGCCTATGTGGTTGGATTTAAAGAGGCGATGGAGAAACTGGGAGCAGATGTGATTATTGAGTTTGATGGAGACTTCCAACATCCACCGGAAACGATTCCCGAAATGTTAAAAGAGATTGACGGTGGGGCCGACTATGTTTTGGGGTCAAGAAAGGTTAAGGGAGGATCAAATCCCGATGGTTGGGGATTTAAAAGGGTGTTCTTTTCTGAAGTTGGCGGACTGGTTGCCAGACTTGTTTTGTTTTTTCCGTTTAAGATGTTTTTTAAAATAACAGATCCTACTACCGGCCTTAAAGCTTCTCGAGTAAAAGGGTTTGTTGATAAAATGGATATGGATCATCTTTATTCATTAAGGTTTGGTTATAAGCTTGAGTTTCTGTACCAGATGATCAAGCTGGGAGCTAAAGTAAAAGAAATTCCTCTTCGGTTTGGTTTGCGCCAAATGGGCGAGTCAAAAATTTCACCAAACACCGCCAAAGATGTTTTTAGAAGTGTTTTTCTGCTTCGCTGGAATGATAAAACAACCCAGAAATTCTTAAAATTCGGAACGGTTGGTTTTATTGGTTATTTAGTGAATGCCACAGGTCTTTGGTATCTTGCCAAGATTGGTTTTATTGAATGGGCAGTGTGGCTTCTTTCTACAGAATTGGCAATAATTTCAAACTTTACCTGGAATAATGTTTGGACTTTTAAAGAGGAAAAATTTACCAGTGTTGCTGACATTATCAAAAAGTTTTTCCAGTTCAATCTTACTTCGGCAGGAGCGTTGGTTATCCAGACCGTTTTTGGAACGGGGTTGACAATGCTTTTGGGAGATCAGTACCGACAGTTAATCCTTCCGATTGTAATTGTTTTTCTAGTGCTTCCTTACAACTGGTTGATGTATAACAAGGTAATTTGGAAGAAGAAAAAATAAACACAGTTTGGTAAAATTTATTTATGAGTGATGAAGTTTTTGAAATATCCCCGGCTGATACTGCAAGACGAATAAAAATTGCTAAAAGCCCCATAACTCAAAGGGAGTGGGGAAGTTATCTTTATGCTTTTGATTTAGATAAGAGGGACAAGAAGAGCTGGGAGGGAAAAGTGATTTTAGATGTTGGTGGTGGGGATAAGATTGAGGATCCTGAGATTGCCTTTCCTGGCGCGAAGGTTTGTGTTATTGATCCGGAAATTGGAGGTAAAATTAAATTCCAGTCAGCTCACGAAAAACGCAAGGGCGTTGTTCAAGAAATTCCATATGATGATAATAAATTTGATCTTGTGCTATCTTCTCATGCTGTCCCCCAGCATATTTTTCCGGTTTATTTTCCTAGGGCTATTTCTGAAATGATTAGAGTAATGAAGCCTGGGGGAGAAATTAGACTAACGCCCTGTGTTGAAGGTCATGATATTACTGCCGAGATAGAAGTGGCTCTTGCTAACAGTGGTTTTGAAGTTGAATTTATTTCAGAAAAGGCTCCTTCAATAACAGTAATCAGACCAACTGAAAAAGCAGGGGAGAACGTTGGATCAAAGCGCATTGCTTGGGAAAATTTTCATAAAACATTTTTTCCTAAAGAGAAGATAAGAGTGCGACCTTAAGATATTATTATTGATAAGGAGTCCAGTCGGCGATTGGAGCAACATTGTAGTTGATGAAGTTTATTGCATAAAGATATAGGGCAGGTAGAAGAATAAAAAAGATAATTCTAAATTCCCTTTTGTTTAAGAATCCTGCGAAAGCAATGATCCAAAAAGGATAAAGAGCAACAGAATAGCGCGAGATGTCCCGATGGGCAACAAGTAGTGTGGAGAGATAGAAAATAGTTGGAAAGACGCTAATAATATCCCACTTGTATTTTTTAATAAGGTATAAAACAGCCAGTCCACCAATAAGATAAATATAAACAATGTCCTCCAGCCAAAAGTCCCCCAGCCATGACTGAGAACTGATGAAAGTTTGAAATGGGGGAAAGAAAAGATGGAAATTATCTCCAGAGTGAAAATATGCCCAAAAATCACCGACCTGTATCTGGTATAAAACAAAAATTGGCAAGATAACCATTGGGCCAAGAATTAGCCCCCAGTATTTTTTTAATCGCAAAAAAAGCTGTTTTGTTTTATCCTTTTTCTCTTTTAAAAGTAGTGGTAGTTGCCTGGCCCCTATAGTAATTGCATATCCGGCAAAAAGTAATATCGCTGGGGTTTTTGTAGCTTGAGCGACTGCCAGAGCCAGTCCAGAGAAAAGATACTTTTCCTTTTTAAACAGTAAAATCGAAAGTAGAATAGCCGACATAAATAATGTTTCTGGAGCTCCAACCGATCTTAAAACTAACAGTCTGGCTGGAAAAAACATTAAAATTGTTGCCAGCCAGGCGGGATTTTTTACTTTTAATGTTTTAAGCAGTCGGTAAAATATCACTATCATTGTTATCGAGGCTAACAAGGTTGCTGTTAGCATTGACCACCAGCCGGGAAGTAGGAGGTTAAAGGCCTTTATAAGTAAAGGATATCCGGGGAAATGAGCAGGGTAGTATTCTAAAGGAAGTGGGATAGAAAAACTGCTGCCAGTACAGGTCTTTTCGTACCAGCATTTTGCAATTACTATGTAGTTTGGTCCGTCATAATTGGCAAAGATGCGGTTCATTCTGCCGTTGAAATAGAACGTAGCCCAGATAATAAGGGTGGTGGAAACCAGAATGGTAATTAGCCTAAGGATTGGGTTTTGAAGAATGTTATTTTTCTTCATTATGAATTATGATAACATATTTTAGTGCTTGTTTATTTTTTTTACAACTAAATATGGCCGAAAATAGCAAAAAAACCTATCTAATCTCTGAACTGTCAGTTTTCTTTCCCGCCTATAACGAAGAAAAAAATATCAAAGATACCGTTGAAAAGTGCATTGCTATTTTAGAAGAAATTACACCCAAGTGGGAGGTAATTATTGTTGATGACGGTAGCACTGATAATACAGGCAGGGTTTCCCAGAAGCTTGTCGACAAATATAAAGGTCTTGTTAGGATAATAACTCACAGTCCTAATCGGGGTTATGGAGGAGCTTTAAAAAGCGGTTTGTACGGCTGTAAATATAACTGGATTGTCTTTACTGACTCGGATGGACAGTTCGATTTTTCAGAGATTTATCATTTTATCGATACAGCAAAAACCCAAAAAGCCGATCTCGTTATTGGTTATCGGCTTAAAAGAGAAGATCCTTTGGCCAGGCTTGTCATTGCCGGAATGTTAAAGATCTGGAATTTTATTTTCTATAAAAGTAGATTTAAAGATGCTGATTGTGGATTTAAGTTGGTTAAAAAAGAGGTTGTCGATAAGATTCCACTTCTTCAGACAGAGAGCGCTATTACGGAAACAGAGTTTTTAATCAGGGCCAAAAAAGCCGGGTTTAAAATTGTTGAAATTGGAGTGAGACATTTTCCAAGAAAAGAAGGATCCCAAACAGGATCCAATCCCAAAGTAATATTAAAGGCGATCAGAGAAAGTTTTAATCTTTGGAAAGCTCTTCACTAATCTATTACCGATGATCTATTTTTCAAAAATAGCTAAATTAGTAAAACAATATTGGATTATTGCAGCAATATTGTTAATAGCCTCATTTTTTCGACTTTATGACATTTCCGGCTATATGGAGTTTTTGGGAGACCAGGGAAGAGATGTGGTAATAGTTCGCCGTTTTTTAACTCAGGGAGATTTGATGTTTATTGGTCCTCAAACTTCAGTAGGCAACATGTACCTTGGTCCTTGGTACTATTATTTTATTGCTCCTTCTCTTTTAGCTGCTAATTTCAGCCCTGTCGGCCCTTCGGTGATGGTTGCTCTTGTGGGAATAGCTGCGATTTGGCTGGTCTGGTTTGTAGCCCGAGAATGGTTTGGAAAAAAAGCAGCAATAATTTCGGCATTTTTATATGCTATCTCTCCTGTAGTAATTAAATATTCCAGCTTTTCCTGGAACCCTAATATTATTCCGTTTTTTTCTCTGTTGTCAGTTTGGCTGGTATGGAGGGTGTGGGAAAAGAATGAGTATAAAAAACTACCTCTTTTGGGCTTTTGCTTAGGAATGATAATGGCATCCCATTATTTGGGTTTGCTTATTTTTCCGATGGTTTTTTTGCTTATTTTATTAGCTTTTAGAAAAACTGCAGGCGATATTGGTAAACGGAATTTCAAGAGCAGTGGTCTGTTGGGTTTGGGTATTTTCGTGGCAATGATTTTGCCATTAGCGCTTTTTGACATAAAACACAATGGCTCTAATTTAAAGGCATTGACTTTTCTTTTGAAAGGGGACAGTAGTGTAATTGCATTTAGTCCAATAAAATACTTGTTTTCTCTGTTTTTTATTTTCAAGCAAATTACCACAAGACTGCTTGCTGGTAAAAATGAGCTAGCGGGAGGATTACTATCCATAGTTTTGTTTTTCAGCGCAATACAGCTTTATATTCTAAATCGTAAAAAAACCACTCCTCGTTCTCGTTGTTTTTCTTTGCTTATGGCTTGGATTTTGTTGGGAATATGCGGTCTTGGTTTGTATCGCCACGAGTTGATTGATCATTATTTCGGTTTTTTGTTTCCGGCATGGTTTATTCTTTTTGGTCTTATGGTTTCGTTTTTGATAGACAGAAAAAAATATCTTAGAATAATAGGACTTGTTCTTTTGAGTGCATCAATTATTTTTTCAGCTATTGAAAACCCGTTAAGATTTCCTGCCAATAATCAACTTTCATCCACTAAAAGAGTGGTTGATTTTATTATCAGCCAATCAGATGGAAAGAGTTTTAATCTTGCTCTTTTGGCAAAAAGAAACTACGACCCTCCTTATCGATATTATTTTGATTTAAAAAATGCTCCGTTAAAAAATCTTCACGACGAACTCACTGATCAATTATTTGTGATTTGTGAAGACTTGGACGAGGAGTGTAAGCCTTTGGGAAACTCTTTTTGGGATGTGGCTGCCTTTGGGATGGCTAGAACAGAGCAAGGGTGGCTATTTGGCAATGTTGAAATATACAAACTTGTTCATTCCCAATGAAAAAAATAAATAATTGCTCAAGGCGACTAAGCCTGCTATTGATAGTTATATTAGGATTGCTTTCTTTTTGGGCAGGAAAAGGGTTGTTTAAGTACAATGTTCATAGCACTCATGACGGTAATCATCATATCGCTCGAAGTTATGATGCAATAGAAACGATTAAAGAAGGGCATTTCCCATTGCGTTGGGCTGGCAGTTTAAACTATGATTGCGGAGCGCCTATTTTTAATTTTTTCTATCCTCTTTTTTATTATCTGGTGATTATATTTAATGTTATCGTTGGCCAAGTTTATCTATCTTTAAAATTAGTTTCATTTTTTTCGTTGCTGATTGGTACGATATTTTTCTATCTTTGGCTAAAAAATGAAACTAAAAATATCTGGGCCGCGTTCGGAGGAGCAATTTTATATCTTTTTGCTCCGTATCGATTTTTATTGATATTTGTTCGCGAGAGTCCGGAGTTTTTAGCTTACGCCTTGTTGCCGGTAGTCCTTTATCTGTTTTCTTTATGCTTTGAAAGAAATAGCCTCAAAAAATTTGTTTTCTTGGCCTTTCTATCTGCTTTAGCTGGTGGGTTATTGACGATATCTCATAATTTTACAGTGATGTTTTTGATGCCGGTAATTTTAGTTTATCTAATTATTAAAACTATTTATAGTAAGCCGGATTTAAAAAGAAAACTGACAATCGGATTTGTCTATCTCAGTTCGCTTGGCCTGGGAGCCTTTTTTATATTTCCGGCTCTTCTGGAAAAAAAGTTTACCAAAATTGGACTGGAATCATTTTTAGATTTTCGCCAGCATTTTCCAACCTTAGGCCAGCTTATTAAATCCCCTTGGGGATACTTTTATTCTGCTCCGGGAGTTGTCGACGACGGAATGTCTTTTCAGTTGGGATATGCTCATTGGCTGGTATTGCTAATAATGACAATCTTTTTTGGACTGGTTTTATTTAGAAACAAAAAATTGCCAAAAATTAAGCTTAATAAAAATAATGTTTGGCTGTTACTTTTTGGTTTATTATCAGTTGGATCAATATTTTTGATTCTGCCCTGGTCATTGCCGGTTTGGGAGGCGGTTCCAATTATTCAGCAGATCCAATTTTCTTGGAGAATTTTAGGATTGGCTGTTTTTGCAATTAGCGCTCTTTTTGCTTTCTTTTTGGCAAAAAGAAAAACAAACATTTTGATTTTATTGTTAGTTCCGGTTGTTGGCTTGGCAATTTACGGTAATAGAAATCATCTTCTTCCTCAGCCGGTTTCGGTAGAGGACCTTCATCTTTATGATGATTTTGACCAGTTCCATTACCATCGTCATTCCACCACCACTCTCGGTGATGATATTATTGCTCCCAGCGCGGCAGAGTCGTGTTCTTTTGATACTTCTCTCATTGTTTACGCCGACGGCGAGCCAATAGAACACTCCATTGTTTCTCGAGGCAACACTCATGGCTTTGTTAAGTTTATTGCTGATAAGGAAAAGTTAACGGAAAATGGTATTCGTTTAGGGCTAGGATATTTTCCTGGAGCCTACAGGTTTAACACTGCCAATGGGGAAGTTTCGCAATATCAAGATTGTCGAGGTCAGATTTGTATCTTGGGATCTGAATTTAGAGACGGAGAAAACTATATCTCATGGCAGGTTGTACAAACGCCTATACAAAGAATCTTTAACTTTGTTTCCATATTATTTCTTTTGGTTTGGCTGACTGGCCTTGTTTGGTTTGTGATTTTAAAAAAAACATCAATTAGTAAAAACAACCTTTTTGTTGGCCTGGGTTTTCTGATCGTTTTTGGGTTGTTTGCATATTTTCGTTTTTCCAACCTTCCCCGGAGAATCATATTTAACTGGGATCAGGAAAGAGATGCGACGATAATAAGAGACATGGTTACATTTAAAAAGCCTGTTTTGATCGGTCCCAGAGTATTGGGGCCTGGTGGTTTTTTTCTGCCGCCGACCTTTTATTATTTACTTATGCCGTTTTATCTGATCGCCAATTTAAACCCTTCGGCAATGATTTGGCTTTTGGTGTTTTATAATCTTGCTTTTTTTATATTTGGCGGACTTATTGTTAAAAAAATGTTTGGCTGGAAAACTTCACTGATATTTCTTTTTTTGTGGAGCATCGGTTTGCAGTTTGTGTCCGTTGATACCATAAGCTGGAATCCATTAATTATCCCTATAATGGTTTTGTTTTTTATGTTTTTGATAGACAAGTTCTTATCGAAGTCAAGGCCATTCTCATCCTTATTGTTGGGCTTGGTTTTAGGGTTAGGAATTAGTTTTCATATTCAGTTTTTAGGATTGATTCCTTTACTTTTAGTGTCAGTTTTTTTGAAAAAAGACATGGCCCGTAAATTTCATAATTTGTTTTTGGTTTTAGTTGGTGCAACTATTCCTTTTTTGCCCCTCTTAATTTTTGATCTGCGCCATGGGTTTATCAACCTTGGGCTTGTTTATAATCTTATTTTTTCAACAGGGGTCAAGGAGGGTTTTGGCTCCTTTTTGCCTGTTTGGCAGAATGTGGTTAATAGCCTTTTGAGGATAGACGGAAACATTAGTGTGGGGATAGTTTTCTATCTGATCGTGTTTTTTGTAATTATTTTTTTGTATAAAAAAACAGCCAAAAAAGATTTTTGGAAAGGAATTTTAGGAGCTTGGGTATTATTTCCCATTGCCTTTGCAGTTTGGGGTAAAAGGCCTTCAGAGTACTATTTTAACTATCTTTTGCCGATTATCGTTCTTTCTTTCAGTGTATTTGCTGTGACCTATACTGAAAGGTTAAAGGGTTTTTTAAAACTTGCGTCGATACTTATTGTTTTGTTGGCAACCTTTTTAGTCAGTAGAAATACTTGTAGTTTATTAGCAGTAAATAAGAAGAGTTTATATTACAAAGAGCAAACGGCAATATTTTTGTCACAAGCAACTAAAGATTCCTCCGCCTTCAATATTTCATTTGATGTCCCTCTAGGGGATGATGCTGGCTATAGGTATTTGTTTGATTATTGGCAGGTAGCCAGTTCAAATGATTTTAAGGATCCATTAATTGAGGTTGTTTCTTTTCCGGAAAAAAATGTTCATTTTAAGTTTGGAGGTGCCGGCTTATCATTTCCCTCTGGCTGGCTTGAAGATAATTGGCTATAATTGATTAGTTTGTTAATAATTAATATTTTTAGGGATTAAAAATGAAAACATACTTATCGATAGTGATTCCTTGCTACAACGAAGAAGAGAATTTAAAAACGAATGTTTTAAACGAGGTCCATGATTATCTCAAAGACCAGGCTTACGCTTGGGAAGTTATAATTTCTGATGACGGCTCAACCGATAAGAGTATGCAGATTGTAGAAAACTTTGTTAAAAAACATCAAGGGTTTGAAATTCTTAAAAATAAACATGGTGGTAAACCTTGGGCAATTTGGAAGGGAATTGAAGCCGCTAAGGGAGAGGTGGTAGTTTTTACCGACATGGATCAATCGACGCCGATAAATCAATTAGAAAAACTGCTTCCTTTTTTCGATAAAGGATACAAGGTTGTTATTGGTTCAAGGGGATTAAAAAGAGAAGGTGCTCCTTTGGCAAGACAGATAATGTCGCTTGGATTTAGAATGGTTAGGGGCGCGTTTGTGCTTCCTGCCATTAATGATACTCAGTGCGGTTTTAAAGCCTATAAAACTAAGGTGGTAAAAGAAGTGTTTCCTAAACTGCAGTTTTTCCAAGAGATGGATAAGGAAGTTAAAGGATGGAAAGTTACCGCTTTCGACGTTGAACTTTTATTTATTCTCAAGAAGTGGGGATATAAGATAAAAGAGGTGGTTGTTAATTGGAAAGATAGAGATTTAACGACCGGAAAGATGAAAAACTTTTCAAAAGAATCAAAAGAAATGGCAAGGGAAATATTGAGAGTTAGATTGAACGATTTAAAAGGTGAATATAATAGATAAAATTAAAATCTTTCTCAAGAAAGAGCGATTGATACTTGGGCTTAGGGTGGCCAACTATCATTTTTTGCTTTTCTCTCTTATATTTGCCGGTTGTTTGTTTTTAAGAGTTTGTAATTTGGGAAGTCTTCCTGTATTTGTTGATGAGGCGATATATATCCGTTGGGGACAGTTGATTAAGTCGGAGTCTACTTTGCGGTTTGTTCCTCTCCAGGACGGTAAACAGCCTCTTTTTATGTGGTTAACGGCCGGATTTTTAAAATTTGTTTCCGACCCGCTTATTGCCGGAAGGCTGGTATCAGTATTTTCCGGTTTGGCAACTATGGTTGGGGCGGGTGTATTGGCTGGCTTGTTGACTAAAAAAACAAGCAGTTTATTGTGGGGAATGTTTTTGTATCTTTTGGTTCCCTATGCCCTGTTTTTTGACAGGATGGCCCTGGTAGATAGTCTTTTGGCTTGTTTTGGAGTTTGGTCGATACTGCTGGCAATAGTTTTGGGAAGAGAAAAAAGATTAGATATTGCGATGATCTTGGGAATAGTTTTAGGTTTGGCAATGCTTACCAAAAGTCCGGCAATATTTTTTGTAGTCTTTTCCCCGCTATTGGCTGTAGTTTATGGTTTTTCGAAAAAAAACAAAAAGGAATTATTGGTTCTTTTTGGTCTTGTTGGAATATCTTTAGGTTTTGCCTTATCTATTTATACCATTTTAAAGCTAGGCCCGAATTTCCACATGATTGCAATCAGAAACAAAGACTATGTTTGGCCATTATCTGAAATTGCCAAACACCCTCTTGATCCTTTAATCCCTCATCTAAAAGATGTCTGGAGGTATTATCTTGGTTATTTAACACTTCCGGTTATTGTTTTGGGAATAATTGGCATGGCTAAATTAGTTACCAAAGATTGGAGAAATTTAATTTTACTTTTCTGGTGGCTGGTTCCTCTTATTGGTCAGTCGGCAATTGGCAAAACATTTACTGCCAGATACATTCTTTACACAGTTCCTTTATTTTTGGTTTTCGCGGCAGTGGCTGTTGACCAATTGTCGACCAAGTTTAAAATAACTAAAATCAATTTTTTAGTTAAGGGCTTGCTTGTGTTTGGGTTGATATTTTCAGTATTAAGATTTGACTGGCTGCTTCTTTCCAATCCCAGTAAGGCTATTCTGCCAAGAGATGAGAGACAAGGATATTTGCAAGATTGGACTTCTGGTTGGGGAATAAAACAATCGGCAGAATATATAAAGTCGCTTTCAAAAGATATTTCTATACTGGTGGGAACAGAAGGCTACTTTGGAACTTTACCTGATGGACTTTTGATATATTTAGACAAAGAGCCGGAAGTAACTGTTATTGGGGTGGGATATCCAATAAGCTCGATTCCTCAGTCGCTTTCAGATAATATTAAGGCTGGCAACCGGAGTTTTTTATTGGTAAACATGAGCAGGTTTTTGGTTGAAAATCAGATAGGCTTGGACTTGATTAAAGAATATCCGAAACCGGGAGGGGATAAATTATTGTTATTTGAACTTCAATAATAGATTATATAAAAATGGTTAAAAAACTTGCTCTTATATTGGTATTACTTCTCAGCTTACTTGCCTGCCGAGATTTATTTCGGCCCGGGTTTTTCCCGATGCACGACGATCTTCAAATAGCCAGAATTTACCAGATGGATAAATGTTTTAAAGATGGCCAGTTTCCTTGTCGTTGGGTTCCGGATATGGGATATGGGTATGGATATCCTCTTTATAATTTCTACCCCCCTTTGCCTTTTTATCTTGGAGAAATGGTTCATCTTTTGGGTGCGAGCTTCATAGATTCGATAAAAACAATTTTTATTTTAGGAATGATTCTTTCAGGCTTTTTTATGTATTTATTGGCAAAAGAATTTTGGGGAAAATTAGGAGGATTGGTTTCGGCCGCCTTTTATATCTGGGCCCCTTATCATGCAGTTAATTTATATGTTCGTGGAGCAATGAATGAGTATTGGGCGATAACATTTTTCCCCTTGATCTTTTGGGCTATTTACAAAGTTATTAAAACTGGTAAAAAATACATACCGTTGCTGGCCATATCTTTCGGGGGTCTGTTGCTGACTCACAATATTATGTCGATGCTTTTTATTCCTTTAATGGGATTGTGGGCTATTTTTCTGATTTTATGGGATAAAGAAAGAATCGTTTTTCGTATAGAAAAGAAAGATTTAAAGGCAATTAAAAACTTATTTTTTGGTATTTTTTGGGGAGTTGGTTTGGGACTGTTTTTCATTCTTCCCGCTTTAGTTGAAAAAAAATTTGTTCATGTCGAAACGATGTTTATGGGCTATTTTAACTACCTTGCTCACCATGTTTCACTTTTTCAGCTTTTTTTATCTCGTTTTTGGGGCTATGGGGCATCTGTTTGGGGGCCGGAAGATGAAATGCCATTTCAGATAGGGTTTTTGCATTGGGGAGTGGGGCTTTTAGTATTAGGATTATTTTTAAGGCTTTGGATAAAGAAAAAGGATAAGAGAATATTTTTGATCTCATTTTTCATGTCAATTTTTTTGGTAGCCAGTTTTCTTGCTCATCCTCGCTCAGGACTTATTTGGAAAAAGATACCCCCTCTTGAATATTTGCAGTTTCCCTGGCGGTTTTTAGCTTTAGTTATCTTCCCCCTTTCTTTCGTTTCCGGAGGTTTGTTGTCATTTTTAAGGGGCGCAAAAAGGCAGGTTTTGGCAGTTCTGCTTATCTTTGGGGTTGTTGCTATTAGCTTTAATTATTTCAAACCTGAAAAAATTATTAATATTAATGATCAAGAGAAACTGTTTTCTGAAAAAGGCATGCAGAGGCTTTACACGGACGCGATATTTGACTACCTTCCCAAATTTGCCCCAATGCCGCCAACTTCGCTGGCTCCAAATTTTGCCATTGATAAAAATACCCTGGAAGAGATTGAGATGGTCGGTTTAGAAAAGGGGACAAACTGGATGAGATTTTACTCTGACTGGGAAAAGGACAGAGAGGTTATCATTCCTCAATATTATTTTCCCGGTTGGCAAGGATGGATTGATGAAGAAAAATCAATTCTTGGATATGAAAATGACCTGGGGCGGATTGTTGTTAATGTTCCTTCCGGTGCGCATGGAATATATTTGCGCCTAACCAATACTCCGGTTCGAGCCTGGGCTAATTTTATTTCATTAATTTCATGGTGGGGACTGTTAATAGTTTTGGCTGGACCTAAATTATGGAGATTGATCCGAGACAGGTAAAAAGAAAAACATTTTCTGGAGTGGGAGTTTTAATGATTAGGAATTTGTTTATGCAACCAATCTCCTTTTTGGGATTTTTGTTTCTTTCTGTTTATCTACAAACTTGGGAGCTGGGAGTTTTTTGGGCGGTTTCTGAAATTGTTGGCTTTTTGGGGTATTTCTCTGATGTTGGTTTAGCGGCGGCAGTTATCCAAAAGAAAGCCAAGCCAAAGCTAAATGAGCTTCGGGCAACCTTTACAGCCCAGCAGCTTTTAGTGATTTCAAGTGTTTTGATTGCTTTTGCATTGACTCCCGCTTTGGAAAAAAGATTTGATTTTGAAAACGGCCGGTTTTTGTACTGGATGCTTCTTTTGGGATTTATTACATCTTCATTAAAAACCATTCCTTCGGTATTGTTGGAAAGAAAACTTAAATTTGGCAAAATTGCCATTGTTGATCTTGTCGAACAGACAATTTTCACAGGCTTAGCAGTTTTACTGGCATGGAAAGGATTTGGCGTTAACAGCTGGGCCTGGGCAATGTTTTTCAGATCTTTGGTTGGGGTTTCCTTAATTTATATTTTTTGTCCTTGGAAAATTGGCTTTAATTTTCGTTTCAGAGAAATTAAGGGACTTTTTAATTTTGGAATACCGTTTCAGTTAAATTCACTGCTGGCAATGGTTAAAGACCGGTTGATGAATGTGTTTTTATGGGGGGCGCTTGGCAGTCATGGGGTGGGAATATTGGGTTGGGCACAGCGTTGGGCCCAGATGCCGCTTCGGTTTTTAATGGATCAGGTAATTAGGGTTACATTTCCTGCTTATTCTAAACTTCAGGATCAAAAAGAGTATTTGAAAAGAGCTTTGGAAAGAAGTGTTTTTTTAATATCTCTACTTATTTTCCCGGTTTTGGCGGGAATGGGATTTTTAATGCCCAAAGTGGTGATGGTATTTCCGAAATATTCAAAATGGGCAGTGGCCCTTATTCCTTTTTGGCTATATCTTGGTAGTTTTTATTGGAGTGTGGTTACCACGCCGCTGGTTAATGCTTTTAATTCGGTAGGCAAGGTAAAGATTACTCTTAAATTAATGGTATTGTGGACCGGATTAACTTGGGCGATTACTCCCGTTTTAGCCAAATTGATTGGAGTAAACGGAGCCGCTTTAGGCCTATTTTTGGTATCGTCTACCTCCTTTATCGCTTGGATTATGGCCAAAAAAGAGTTTAAGATTTCTTTTAAAAGAATTTTACTGGTTCCTGTTTTGGGAACATTAATTATGATCGGTTCATTGTATTTGACAGACAAATTGTTTGCCGACTCTTTGACCGATATTGTCTTTTTAGCAGCCATCGGTGGGTCAGTTTATTTAACAACAGCTTATCTTTTTGCCAAAGGAGAGGTAGATTGGTTTATTAATGAGTTATTGGTATGGAAAAAAAGCTTGAAAAAATAACCAGACAAAGAATTGTTGCTTTGGTGGTCCTTCTTATATTTGGAACTTTTCTGTTGTCTATGACAATGGTGAGAAGTGGAATACAAAGAGAATACGGGATAGGATTTTGGGGACCGAATGGACATGATGGAGTTTGGCATCTAGCATTGCAAAACCAGGTTTTGAAAGATTCTCCTCCTCAAAATCCGGTTTTTTCCGGGGAGAAGCTGACAAACTATCACTATTTTTATGATCTTTTAGTAGCCGGGATAGGAAAAGTAACCGGCATTACTCATTCGGTAATTTATTTTCAAATACTGCCGGTTCTAACCGCTCTTGCGATTGGAATATTGTCATTTGTAGTGGGTTTACGCTGGAGAAAAGATTATTGGACTGGCTTTTGGCTGGCATTTTTTAATTATTTTGCCGGCTCTTTTGGTTGGATAGTGACAATCTTGCGATCAGGACAAGTAGGTGGCGAGTCTATGTTTTGGTCAATGCAGTCAATATCGACACTGATCAATCCTCCCTATGCGCTTTCGCTTGTATGTATTCTTTTGGGAATACTTATTTTGCTTGTTGAGAAAAAAACTTTTAAGCACTTTATTTTACTGGGACTTATATTTGGAGTAATTATTAACATTAAGGCGTATGGGGGGTTGATTGGACTGGTTGCTTTTTTTGGATTTGCTGTTTATTCGTATTATCAAAAAGAAAAGAATGTTTTTAAAGCCTGGTGCCTGGCAGTATTTATTGCTTTTGCTACTTTTTTTATAAAAAATAGCCGGTCCGCTGGCCTTTTTGAATACAATCCATTTTGGTTTGTTAACTCAATGATTGAGTCTTCAGGCAGGCTTTATTTGCCTAAAATCGCCTCGGCAAGATATAACCTGGCGGCAGTCGGGTTTGGTCCAAAGCTTTTTTTAGTTGAGGTTTTTTCTTTGTTTGTTTTTATTGTCGGTAATATGGGGACAAGAATGGTTGGATTGGTTGATTTGACAGGGCGGGCTATTAAAAAGCGTCTTGGGGCAGTTGATTGGTTTTTAATTGTGGGAATGATGGCTGGTTTTTTGGTACCTTTGTTTTTCACTCAAAAGGGCACTGCATGGAACACAATTCAATTTTTTTACTACTTTCTGTTTTTTGCTAATTTTTTTACTGCAAGTTTTATCGCCTCGATACAAAAAAGAAAAAACAAGAAAGTCTTAATAATGGCGATTTTTTTAATTGTTTTGTTCACAGTTCCAACAACATATTCGACGGTTTCGGGATATTTTGGTAAAAATCCGGCCACTTATATACCAAAATATGAAGTGGAGGCATTGGAGTTTTTAGAAAGCAGACCAGACGGAGTTGTTTTGTCTTTTCCTTACGACGAGTATAAAAAAAGAGATTTAAGCGCTCCGCTTCCACTTCGTTTTTATGAAACTACCGCATATGTTTCGGCTTATTGTCAAAAAGTGTCTTATCTTGAGGATGAGATGAACAACGAGATAACTGGTTTTGATTGGCAACAAAAAAGAGATCAAACAGATAGGTTTTTTTCCGGCACCGATCCTATTTGGGCAAGGGGATTTCTGTTAAACAATAACATTGAGTATATCTATCTTGTTGAGGACCAGCTGCCCAATTTGACATTGGAGGAGTTGGGAATTAGACAGATATATGAAAAGAGTGATGTGAGAATATTTCAAGCAGTAAATTAGCTAGTAATAGCCCATGTTTAAAAAAATTATAATACTCCTATCTGTCTTGTTTGCCATCTTTTCAAACAAGGTCGAAGCTGTTGAGAATAACAAATTTGTAATTGTTATTAATCCGGTTCGGGGAGAAGATTTTTGGCTGTTGGAAAATCAGAGCCCAAACGATTTTACTGCTTTTCAAAAAAAAATTCATGCGGATAATTCTGTTTCCGCCACCTGGCTTTTAAGGCCGGATTATGTTTTTGGTTTTGAGAGGTTTGCTGGTAATTTAACAGACGAGGTGGGCCTGTTTTTAGAAGTAACTCCGACATGGACAAAAAAAGCCGGAGTAGAGTATAGAGGAGGAGAGCCGTGGAGTTTAGCGGAAAATGTTTTTTTATCGGGATATAATATAACTGACAGAGAAGCACTGCTGAAAACAGCATTTGCTCAGTATAAAAAAACTTATGGAAGCTATCCTAAAACAGTTGGAGCCTGGCACATTGACCCCTTTACAGCCGAGTTTGTAAGCAAACAATTTGGAGTAACGGCAATTTTGATTTGTTCTGATCAGTTTTCAACAGATGGTTATCGAATTTGGGGTGGTTGGTGGGGGGTGCCATATTATCCATCACGTCAAAACTTATTATATCCAGCCTCCAGTAAGAAAGACAAACTTCCGGTGGTAATTTTTTGGTGGGCCTCACGAGATCCTCTCAATGGATACGGGTCGGGCTCAGAAAGCCTGCATAGTGTTCAGCCCAATGATTATACTGCGATTAATTTAGACATAGACTATTTTTCTCGTCTTGCCGATATATATCTTAATCCTATAGATGGCAGGTTTGGTCAATTAACGATTGGACTGGAAAATGATTACTCTATACTTAAGTATGGGGACGAGTATAAACAGCAAATTGAAGTGCTGGTTAAAAAAGGGGCCAATTTCCTAACTGCGGGCGAGTTTTCAAAATGGTATCAGGAGAAATTTCCTGATTTTTCTCCTCGTCATGAGATAGGAGGAAAAGATATTCTTGGAACCGGTCAAGAGAGCCTTTGGATAATGGATAATAAATATCGGGCAGGACTGATTAAAAATGGCGATGGTGACTGGCAAATTAGGGACTGGCGCTTTTATCAACCGGTTTGGCCAGATCCATATTTAAAAAATAAAAATATAGCCGACAAGCTTTTCTGGCAAGTTCCTGCCAGTATTGATCAGGTAGGTCTGGGCGAAAATCTAATACCCCTAGAAGATTCTTTGTCCTTAAAATCAAGCAGTCTTCCTTTTAAGACGAGCTTTAGCTGGTTGGTGGCTGCTGTTGTCTCTTTTTGCTTCCTTATTTTTATTTTTCGCTCTCCCAAATTAGTAAGTGCAATAATTGCTATTGGAGGATTACTGGTGTCAGTACCAGTGATTCGCAGTGGAAATCTGAGTCAATTGGGAATGGAGTTTTGGAATGCCGGCAGTGATGGGTTGTGGCAAATGTCTATTCTAAACACGTATTTCCGTTTTACCTGCCTATTGGCAGTTTTTCTAATAGGCTTTCTAAGTTATCAACTAGTTATTTCTGTTTCTGGAAATAAAAAGTCGGCTCTTTGGTTTGTTGCATTAAATTACTTTGCAGGATCGTTTGGCTGGGTGGCTGATTTATTAAAGAATGGAAAAATTGGCGGAGAGTCATTTTTTTGGGTAGACCAATCTGTTACTTCTTTAACAAATCCTCAATACTCAATGTCTATGGTTATTTTGCTTACCGGTTTATTGCTTTGGATAAAATTGAGGAGACATTTAAACACATTAAAAGCAGTTGTACTAGGATTTTTATTTGGTTTAATTGCCGGTGTTAGTTTATATGGAGGGCTAGTTTTACTTATTTGCTTGTTCTTATTTTGGGGAAGCCGGGTAGTGTCTGGCAAAAAATCTCGATTAGATTTAGTTGTTTGGATATCGGCACTAGTTACCGGTAGTTTTATTTTGTATTTTACGGACTTTTCTATTGAGTCATCAGGATTAGTGTTTCAACCTCTATGGTTTACTCATTCACTTATTGAGTCTTTAGACAAGTTATACTGGCCTTGGCTGGCTGAGTTGAGAATCAATCTGGCTCAAAACTTCTTGACTTGGAAATTACCAGTTTTGTTATTGATTGAGGGAGTATTGTTGCTGTTTTTTATTGTTGGTAATTTGGGAGTCAGAATTATTGGATTTATTTATCTGACTGTCAAGGTTAGAAAGAAAAAAATTACTGATTTAGACCGGTTTTTTATATTATTATCCTTGCCTGCATTAATATTGCCGTTGTTATTTGTTGACAAGACAATAACTATAAAAACCACTCAGTTTTTTTATTATTTTCTTTTTGTCGGCAATTTTTACTTGGCACATTTTTTTGCAAAAGTAGGCCAAGATATAGGCAGGAAAGCAAAATCAATTATGTTCATTTTGGCAGTAACTGCTTTTATGACAAGTTTCAAAACGATTAGATCTAGTTTTTCTCCGCCTCAGGTAGTTATACCTTATTATGAACTGGAAGGATTAAGATATTTATCTAAAGAAAACATGGGCACAGTGTTAGCTTTTCCATATCGTGATTGGCATTGGTATAAAGAGGGAAAAATAGAGCCCCCGTATTTACTTTACATGGACAAAGCTACGAATTATGTTTCTGCTCTTAGTAATAAAATGCCATTTATTAATGAGCAGTTTTTTACAACTAAGGATAAATCCTGGTCTCAAAATTTCTTGGCTGAAAACAATATAGATTACATTTATCTCGTAAATGGTCAGTTTTTGCCAATGGAGCCGTCGGAATATGGCTTGGAGGTGATTTTTGATAATGGACAGGTTAGAATATATAGAGTTTTAAGGTAAACAATGAAAAGACCACTAATATCCGTAGTTGTAAATACTTATAACGAAGAGAAGAATCTGTTTCGCTGTTTAAAATCGGTAGAAAAATTTGCCGATGAAATTGTTGTTGTTGATATGCACAGTGAAGATAATTCTGTAAAAATAGCCAAGAGCTTTGGAGCTCAGGTTTATTTACATGAATGGATGGATTATGTTGAGCCGGCAAGAAATTTTGCAATCGGAAAGGCCAAGGGCAAATGGATATTGATTTTGGATCCTGATGAGAAGATTAGCAATGAATTGGCCAAAAATCTTCGTTTTATAGCTGTCAATAAAAGTGACGAAGTAGATTATGTTCTGGTTCCTCGCAAAAACATGGTTTTTGGCAAATGGATGGAAAATACCCGATGGTGGCCCGATTATATCTCTCGTTTTTTTAAAAAAGGCAAGGTTAACTGGCCCAAACAAATCCACAGACAGCCCGAGCTTAAAGGCAACATTTATACTCTTCCTGACAATGAAAAATCGGCAATCATTCACTATCACTATAGTACTTTGGATCAGTTTTTGTCCCGAGCGATAAGATACTCTGAGATACAGGCTCAAGAATTAGTTAAGGAAAAGAAGTATAAGTTGAGTTCGTCAGACCTTTTACTCAAACCTGTTGGAGAGTTTTTTAGCCGTTTTTTTGTTGGTGAAGGATATAAGGATGGACTTCACGGTTTAGCTTTAGCCATTCTCCAATCATATGCTGTTGCTCTAGTTTATCTTAAAGTATGGGAAATGAAAAAGTACGAAAAAAAGCCATTAGAAAATAAGAAGCTAAGAGCAACTTTTTCAAGATTGATTTGGGAAGCAGACTATTGGTATGCTCGTTGGTGGCTTGATCGCATGGGAGGATATAGAAAAGTACTTCTTGGTTGGTTATACAGGCTGAGAGGATTGATACTTAAATTATTTTAACTACTCCATGACAAATAAACATTTGGCGATTATAGTTCTTTCTTATAACACCAAAGAGCTTTTAGAAAATTGTTTAAGCTCAATTTTTAAAGCGATTAAAAACTCTAATGCTAAGTTATTAGTCAAAGTATGGGTGGTTGACAACAATTCTAACGATGGAACGGAAACAATACTTAAAAGCTTTGAGAGGAAGCAAAAAAACTTGAGCGTTATTTATAATAATAAAAACTTTGGATTTGCCGAAGGAAATAATATTGGCATCAAAAGGGCAATTAATGATGGAGCCGGAAAGGTAATGATTTTAAACAGCGATACTTTAGTTAAAGATGATTTTTGGGTTTCTTTGGTAAATTTTTTAGATTCTAATTCTAGTGTGGGAGTAGTAACTCCCAAGATATATTTTGCTCCTGGGCATGAATATCATAAAGAAAGGTATAAATCTGCCGATAAGGGCAAGGTTATTTGGTCGGTCGGAGCAGAGTTGGATTGGAACAATATTTTGGGAAAAAACATTGGAATAAACAAGGTGGACAAGGGGCAGTTTGAAAAAGTGATAAAGGTTGATTTTGCCAGTGGTTGTTGTTTAATGGCAAGCGCTGAAACGTGGAAAAAAGCAGGTTTTTTTGACGAGCGGTATTTTATGTATTATGAAGATAACGACTTATGTTTGAGAGTTAGGAAATTAGGCAAAGAAATTTATTATGTTCCTCGAAGCAGAGTTTGGCATCTAAATGCCGGATCTTCGTCAGTGGGCGGACCTATTCAAGACTATTTTATCAGCAGAAATAGAATGCTTTTCGGGATCAGGTGGGCATCTTTAAGAACAAAATTTGCTTTAGTTAGAGAAAGTTTTCGCTTAATGATTTGCGGGAGAAAATGGCAAAAAATCGGAATTAAAGATTATTACTTTTCTAATTTCGGAATTGGAAGTTGGAGAAAACATGGTTAAAAAAAAGAAAAACAATCCAGACATATCCATTGTAATCATTGCCAAAAATGAAGAAAAAATGATTGTTGGAGCAATTAAGTCTTCACTGTGGGCAAAAGAAATTATTGTTTTAGATACCGGATCGACGGACAAAACCACTAAGATTGCAAAGGACATGGGCGCTAAGATTGTAAGTATGCCAACAGAAGGCCTTTCTTTCGCTGACTGGAGAACGGCGGCGATTGCCGAAGTCTGCACAAATTGGATTTACTATCTTGATTGTGATGAAAGGTTTACTAAAACCGTAAAAGAAGAGATTTTAGAAATTGTCAGAAACAAACCTGAAAATAAATTGGTTTGTTATGCTGTGCCGCGAGCCAATTATTATCTGGGTAAGCGAGTCAAGCGAGGTGGATCCTGGCCTGATTATGTAAAAAGATTACTTTACAAACCTGCTTTAAAAAAATGGACAGGCAGGCTTCATGAAGAGCCGGTATATGATGGCAAGCTTGCTCATCTTAAAAATCCAATTGAACATTTCACTCATAAAAACATTACCTCCATGGTTCAAAAAACAATTAAGTGGTCGGTAGTAGAAGCAGAACTTCTTTTTAATGCCGGCCACCCTCCGGTGGTTTGGTGGCGTTTTATTAGAATGATGTTTACCAAAGCTTGGGAGAGAATCGTTAAACAGCAAGCGTGGAGAGATGGAACGGTTGGCTGGATTAATTCAATATTTGAGATGTTTAACACCTTTATCATATATGCCAGGCTTTGGGAAATCCAGCAAGTTAAAAAGAAAAAATGAAGGCACTAATTTTTGATCCATATTTTGACACGTTAGGAGGAGGGGAGAGGTATTGTCTTACCGTTGCTGAATGTTTACTTAACAAAAATTGGCAGGTTGATTTATGGTGGGACAATAGAATAGACGTTAAAAAAGCAATCAATAGATTTGGTCTAGGAATTAACGCTTTAGGCCTAGTGGGTAAAAAAATAGAGAAGTTTTCATTTATTGAAAAGCTTTTACTAATGAGAAAATACGATTTAATTTTTTGGCTATCGGACGGAAGTATTCCGACTTTGGTGGGTAGAAAAAACATTCTCCATATGCAAGCTCCCTTAGTAGGATTTAACTCAAAAAAAATAGCAGACAAAGTCAAAAACATGTTAATAAATAAGGTTGTCTGCAATTCAAAGTTTACAAAAAAATTTATTGATAAGGAGTATGGATACAACTCATTGGTAATTTATCCTCCAATAGATGTTGAAGAGTTTAAATCTGGAAAAAAGGAAAACATTATTTTGGCGGTAGGCAGGTTTGAACAAACTGACCAGATGCAGGCAAAAAGACAGGATGTCTTAATAAAAGCATTTAAAAATATGGTTGATAAAGGCCTTAAGGGTTGGCAGTTGGTTTTAGTGGGTGGCTCTCTGGGGGACCCCAAGAAAAACAATAGCCTTCTCATCTTAAAAAAAGAGGCCTTTGGGTATCCGGTTAAATTTATAATTAATGGGCCTTTTAAAGTTCTTAAAAGTTATTATTCAAAAGCTAAAATATTTTGGCATGCAGCAGGATTTGGAATAGACGAAGATAAACAGCCTTGGAAAGTTGAGCATTTTGGAATGACTCCAGTGGAAGCAATGGCCTCTGGTTGTGTTCCGGTAGTGATTGACAAAGGCGGACTTAAAGAAATTGTGCGACGTGGGGACGGCTACAGGTGGGGGAGTGTGGAAGAACTTATCGGCAAAACAAAATTATTAATTAAATCTACTGACAAAATAGAGAGGTTTTCTAAACGTTCAATTCAGTCAAGCAAAAAGTATTCAAAATCTAGATTTTGTAAAGAGTTTTTTGATTCACTAAAATGAAAATTAGCGTAATTATTCCAAATTGGAATGGGCAAAACTTAATTAAAAAAAATCTTCCTCGAGTAATCAGTTCTTTGCCAATAAATACAGAAGTAATTGTAGTTGATGACGGGTCAGGAGATAACTCAGTCAAGATATTAAAAGAATTGAAAAATAAATATGAATTTAAACTCATTGAAAATAAGAATAACATTGGATTTATAAAAACTTGCAACAAGGCTGTTAAATTGGCAAAGGGTGAGTTATTTCTATTACTAAATACCGACGTAATTCCTCAAAAAGGCTTTTTAAAATCAGTACTAGAACATTTTAATAACGAAAAAATTTTTGCAGTTAGCTTAAATGAGAAAAAATATGGTTGGGCAAAAATATGGTGGCGGGGCGGATATATTCATATGGGAGATGGTGGGCAGACTAAGGGCGCACACCTAAGCGCGTGGGCCTCGGGAGGAAGCGCAATTTTCCGAAAATCAATGTGGAAAAAACTTGGCGGCTTTGATCCTATATATGACCCTTTCTATTGGGAAGATTTTGATTTGGGGTTCAGAGCCTGGGCAAGCGGTTATAAAATAATTTGGGAGCCAAAGGCAGTTGTAAATCATGAGCATGAGGCAACCACCTCCAAACTTAACCCTTTATATGTTAACTTAATCAAAGAACGAAATCAGCTTTTATTTATTTGGAAAAATGTTTCTGATCCTTGGTGGAGAATTTCAAATATTTTTGGGATAGGCTTGAGGACTTTTATGGGTCCAAATTATATCAAGGTGGTTTTTGCGGCTATGAGTCAGTATCGTAAATTTGGTAAGCCCAAGAAAAGCTATAATATTTCTGCCAAGCAGGTAATATCTTTGTTCAAATGAACCTTCCAGATATATCGATCATTATTATTAGCTACAATACGAAACAGATATTAAAAAATTGTCTAGATTCAATTTTTGAAAATACAAGGAAAATTAGCTTCGAATTGATTGTTGTTGATAATGCTTCTACTGATGGAACAGTTGGATTTTTAAAAGAATTAGCCAAGAATAAAACTA
>CAZAEB010000006.1:0-28965 GCA_964484095.1 uncultured Gammaproteobacteria bacterium | reverse complement strand
CTTGTCGCACACCTTTAACTCCAGAGATAATTGTTTTTTTCAACTTTTCTTTTAGGATTTTCTAAATTTATTGGCTCACCCACACTAATTTCGATTCCCGGCCTCTCAAAAATTCTCCCTTTGTTGGCCTCCATGTTTACCGCCACCGGAACAATTGGTAAGCCTGTTTTCAATGATAAGTAAGCTGCGCCTACTCCCGGTTTTGAGGGTAAGGCTACTCCAAACTGATTATGTCCGATACATCGCCTATCATGAAAAGCCGCTATTACTATTGAGTTTCCTTCTTCTGTTGCCCTTCTCATCTCATTAAAATCATCAACATTAAATAAACCCATTTCTGTCCTTTTTTTAGTATAACTAATTGGTATAAAATTTTCCGGACCGGCAATCAACGATCCTACTTTACCTGCTGGGTTTTGTCTAAAACTATCATGAGTGGAGGCTGTAACAATTTTAACATTAATATTGGTAAACTTAGCCAAAGCGTATATTGTCGCTGTTATGTCCCAATCACTTAAATGAGTGGGGGCTAATATTACCGGAAGTGGCAGCGATTCTAAAAGTTCAATACTCCCAGGCGAAAACCCAATTTCTTCTACGTTGTTTGTAAACCCTAATATTAATTCTGTTGCCCTAGCCAGCCTCTTCGGTATTCCAGCTGATGATGATTCTGCTACTTCTATATTCATTTCGGTTGTGAAAATATGAATATATTTTATCATGACTAGAAAAGCTGGGAAGCAATGTTTAAATTTGATGGCGAGACGTAATAAATTTTCTTTGAAAATTTAAACGTCCCAGCCACGTAGAAATCTTTGATTTCGTACGTGGCGGAGGAGGTGGGATTCGAACCCACGTAAGCTTGCGCTTGCTCGCTTTCCAAGCGAGTCCGTTAGGCCACTGCGGTACTCCTCCAAGGCAAGATATTATACCTTGAATGAGAATTATTTTGAAGCTTGGGGATTATTTTTTTGAGGGCTTTTAGCCTCCGGAGGCTTATTTACCGGCAGCTGCCTGGTTATCCAGTTTGAGAGTTTATCAACAAAATTTATTTTTATCTCTGTTTCGGTGACATATTTTAAGACAATTTCTTTTATTTTCTGCTCTTCTTCTTTCTTTATTACCAAGTGAATCACTCGAGGAAAATTTAATTTAGTCTCCAAATTCAAGATTTTATATCCCCACTTTTCAGAAATCCAAAACAAAGAAAGAACCTCCCAATCAACTCTTTGTTCTCCTCCGGGAAAATATACCCCCTTGTTGGTAATTTTGTAGGCAACCTCCTCAGGCTCAACAGTAGTTAAAACATAGTAAAGAAAAACCAATCCAAGAAATGCGGCAATCAAAAACCACTCTTTAACAAAAAACAAAATTAAACAAACCAATCCCAAAGTCGCCAAAATCGTTGTCCAAAACTCACGATCTTTTTTTTGGTAAGGCCTAGCTAAAGTTTTCCAAGAATGAATTGTCTTTTCTTCTCTTAGCGACAAAACTTCTATTGGAGTAGAAGTTTTTAGTAAGTTTTCCTCTTTTTTAATCATCTAATATCAGAATAAACAAATATAAAATTATTTTCAACTTTCTAAGGTATAATGTACCAAAATGGCAAAAAATAAAAAAAGAAAAGCGGCAGCTGGTCTGGTTTTTTTGAGCTTGGGCGGAATTATTTTTTTCTATTTGGTATTGTCCTCCCTTCCTTCACCAAAAAAGCTTTCTACTTTTCAATATCCGGCCTCGACCTTAATCTTTGACCGAAATGACAACCTGCTTTATCAGATTTACGATGATAAAAACCGAGTTTTGGTAAAGTTAGATGATTTTCCCGACCACCTTATCAAGGCTACTTTAGCTATTGAAGATAAAAACTTTTACCAACATAACGGATTTGATCTTAAGGGAATTGTCAGAGCCACATACAACACTTTGCTAAAAAGAAAACTTCAGGGCGGATCAACTTTAACCCAACAACTGGTCAAAAATGCTCTTCTTACTCCGGAAAGAACTGTTCAGAGAAAAATAAAAGAAGCAATTTTAACCTTGGCAGCTGAGGCAATCTATAGCAAGGATCAAATTTTAGAAATGTATTTTAATCAAACCCCATACGGCGGAACTGCTTGGGGGATAGAAGCCGCCTCCAAAACGTTCTTTGATAAAACCGTTAAGAATTTAACTCTGGCAGAATCAGCTCTACTTGCCGGTCTTCCTGCCGCACCAACAAAATATTCTCCCTTTGCTCATCCTGATCTGGCTTTGGAAAGACAAAGAATGGTTTTGGATAAAATGTTGGAAACAGAAGCAATTAGTAGACAAGAGTATGAAAAAGCAAAAGAAGAAAAACTTACCTTTGCCTCCCCGGGAACAAAAATAAATGCTCCTCATTTTGTTTTCTATGTCAAAGAAAAATTAGTAGAAAAATATGGTCAGGCAGTAGTTGATCAGGGAGGACTAAGAGTAAAAACCACTCTGGATTTGGAAATTCAAGACTTTGCCCAACAAACTGTAGCTAGCGAGATTGGAAAACTGAAAAAGTATAACGTCACTAACGGCGCTCTTTTAGTTACCCAGCCAAAAACTGGCGAGATTCTAGCCATGATAGGATCGAAAGATTATTTTGCTGAAGATATTGATGGCAAATTTAATGTCACCACCGCCCTGCGCCAGCCGGGCTCATCGATAAAACCATTAAACTACGCCACCGGTTTTCTGCTTAAAAATGGCACCCCGGCAACAGTTTTTAACGACGTTCCAACCTGTTTTTCCGTACCCGGACAAAAATTATACTGTCCTAAAAATTACGATGGACTTTTTCATGGCTCGGTTCAACTAAGATTTACTTTGGGAAACTCATTTAATATCCCAGCGGTAAAAATGCTCGCTCTTAACGGACTGGAAAGTTTTATTGCCACCGCTTCGGCGATGGGAATTGAAAGCTTTAAAGACCCTGCCCAGTACGGCCTTTCTCTTACCCTAGGGGGAGGAGAGGTCAAGATGACCGAAATGGCTACCGCATTTGGAACCTTGGCAAACGGGGGAATTCGCCAGGACTTAGTCTCAATAATGGAAGTTAAAGACCGAAACGGAAATATTATAGAAAAATACGAAAAACCGGCCGGAAAAAGGGCTATTCCAATGGAAGTGGCCTATCTTATCAGCCACATTCTTTTAGATAACGGAGCTCGTTCAGCTGCCTTTGGATCGTCTTCCCAGCTGGTTGTCAAAGACCATCCTGAAATATCGGTAAAAACAGGAACTACCAACGATCGGCGAGACAACTGGACAATTGGATATACTCCGGGAGTAACAGTAACCGTTTGGGTAGGCAATAACGACAACTCGTCAATGAGCGCGGTCGCCTCAGGAGTAACCGGAGCTTCGCCAATCTGGAATAAAACGATTGGCTTTATCCTTAAAGATAAAAAACAAGAATGGCCGATAAAACCAGCCAACGTGATCGGCAAAACCGTTTGTAATTTAACCGGACTGCTCCCTCCGCCGGAAGGATGTTCTTCCCGATTTGAATACTTTATAAAAGGAACCGAACCAACCCAAGTTGAAAATCTCCGCCAAACCATTCTTATTGACAAAGATACCAACGCCCCTGTTCAGCCGGGAGAAGATAAACAAAATGTTGAGTTTCAAGAACACGCGGTAATTATAGATCCCTTGGGAACAATTAACTGTCTTGACTGTCAGCCGACCGAGAATATAACCACAATAAGAATCAACGACTCAAGAGGCCCTTTTCTTACCCCATAAAATTCTATAAAATACTCATAGTCAGCCATTTATTATTTGTCAAAGACTAACTATTAACTATCCTATATTTTATGTCAAGATTGGCAAAATGAAAAAAGAAATAATAATCGGCTTTTTTTTGAGAGTCCTGTACTGGATTGGAAAACCGCTATTTTTAATCTTTTCTTGTTTTTTAAAAATTGTTCCAATTATCGGCAAAGGACTGCTGTTTTTAACTAAAAAAACAGGAATATTATTTCTAAAAACATTTTCATTGTCAGTCTCACTGCCAAAAGTTAGCCTTAAGAAAAAATGGTTGATTTTAGTCGCTATTTTGCTATCTTTTTCTTCTATCAGCTTCTACTTTTACCAAACAATAATTAAAGATCTGCCATCGCCAGATCAGCTATCATCTCACGATCCTGCCTTAACCACTAAAATATATGACCGAAACGGCCGGCTTCTATACAAAATCTACCGGCAGCAAAACAGAACTCTAATTTATCTAGATCAGGTTCCTTCATTTTTAGTCGATGCCACTATAGCCGCCGAAGACAAAGAATTTTGGAACCATCCGGGAATATCTTTAAAAGGGATTGTCAGAGCAATACTGCACAACCTTTTCAATCCAGGCAAAACCCCAATTGGCGGCTCAACAATTACCCAACAACTGGTTAAAAATGCTCTTCTTGACTCCCAAAAAACCTGGCAAAGAAAAATAAAAGAGGTCTTGCTTTCAATACTGGTCGAGGCAAAATATTCAAAAAAGGAAATCTTGCAAATGTATCTCAACGAAATTCCCTACGGAGGAACTGCTTACGGAATTGAAGAGGCAGCGCAAAAATATTTTGGCACAAAAACCAACCAGCTAACTCAGGCTCAGGCTGTTTTGCTGGCTGGCCTGCCTGCTTCTCCAACCAGATTTTCCCCTTTTGGCGCCTACCCTACCCTGGCCAAAAAAAGACAAGTTCAGGTGCTTGAAGAAATGGCAAGCGCCGGCTTTATCGACACCGGTAAAATGGAAGAAATAAAAAAAGTTCCTCTACGATTTATCTCACAAAAAGATGAAATAAAATCGCCCCATTTTGTTTTTTACGTCAAGGATTTGTTGGTCCAAAAAATGGGCCAAAAAATGGTTGAAGAGGGAGGCTTAAGTATTACTACCAGCCTGGATTTAGACCTTCAAGAAAAAATTGAAAAAATAATCACTGATGAACTTAATAAACTAAGCAGTCTCCATGTTGGTAATGGAGCCGCTCTGGTACTAGACCCAAAAACCGGCCAGATTCTAGCAATGGTTGGGTCGAAGAATTATTTTGACCTGGAAAACGACGGCAATGTCAATGTTGTTTTACGTCCTCGCCAACCAGGCTCATCAATAAAACCGATAAACTACGCCTATGCTCTAGGTTTAGGATTTACTCCGGCAACGATAATCCAAGACAATCCAATCACCTATCAGATACCCGGTCAGCTCCCATATTCTCCCAAAAATTATGATGGAAAATTCAGAGGTTCGGTTAGTCTAAGAACCGCTTTGGGATCATCTTTAAACATCCCGGCAGTAAAAGTCCTTGCCGCTTGCGGGGTTGATAAAATGATTGAAACAGGAAAAAAGCTTGGGATTACCACCTGGGAAGAAAGCAACCGATTTGGACTATCATTAACCTTGGGAGGAGGAGAGGTAAAAATGATTGATCTGGCTCAAGCCTACGCTGTTTTTGCAAATTTAGGAAAGAAAGTGGATATTAACCCCATCATTAATATCACTAATCACCGCCAGTCTTTTAGTCAAGCAGAAGGAAAAAACGATCAATCTCAAGTGATTGATCCGGGAATTGCTTTTATTTTAAACGACATTCTGGCCGACAATTCCGCCAGAACACCTGCCTTTGGAGCCAACTCACTGCTCAACATTCCCGGAAAAAACGTGGCTGTTAAAACCGGCACTAGCAACGATCTTCGCGACAACTGGACGATAGGGTACACTGCAGATTTTCTGGTTGCTGTTTGGGTGGGTAATAATGATAACTCGCCAATGAGCGCGGTTGCCTCAGGAATTACCGGCGCCTCGCCAATCTGGCGGCAAATTACCGATTACCTTTTAAGCAAATATCCCAATACCGGATGGGGAAAACCAAATAATGTAGTTAAAATAAATATTTGTAAAACCACCGGCACCCTGCCTTGTTCTGGGTGTCCTCAAGTAGGCTATGAGTATTTTTTAGAAAAATCCACCCCTAAAAAAAGCTGTTTTTTCGAAGATAAAACTCAGTCGGAAACCATAAACCAATAGATGTCCTTTGTTAAATCGGCAACCACCTGATCGGCTTGCTGTGAGTCAACATCTTTAGAAAGAACCGTTAATATAAATGGCTTTTGGGGAACAAAAATTATTCCTGCATCAGCGGCAACACCCATTTGGGTGCCCACTTTGTGAGCAACAGAAACACCTTGGGGAACACCAGCAGGAATTCTAGTTTCAAATATGGTTTTTGTCAGTCCCTTTATAAAATCGTCTTTGTAAGTTTTAGTCACTTCTCCCCGGTACAATTTTTGAAAAAATAGATCAATATCTTTAGCTGAGGTGACAAAATCTACCAATACCGTTGATTCCATTCCCAAGCTATTAATCTCTTTTTGAATCAAATCGTCTCCCAAGATTTTTCTAAGCATTGCAAAAGCGGTATTATCAGACTGGTTTAAACAAAAAAAAGCCAACTCTTCCAAAGATACTTTTGTTCCTATCGGTTGATACTGCAAACTGCCTGCCCCGCCATAAATATCATCCTTTTCAATTTTAAACTCATCTTTTAGTGACAAACTGCTGTTTTCTATTTGCCGATAAAGCGTGGCAACCACGAGAAGTTTGGTAAGTGATGCTGCTGGCATTTGTTTTTCCGACTTTACTTGAGCAGAAAAATTACCCTCAAGCTCAGTTACCTTAATCGACCAGCTTCCTTTTTTACCCTCAAGATGTTTGTCTGTTATTAGTAAAAAATCTTCCGTTGATTTTTCCCTAAGGCCAGAAAAATTATTACTTTTATTATCAGTAGAGATATTAGCGCTAAAATCAATAGAAGGCAAGGCGCTAACAATCCAAAAAAGACCACTCAAACCAACAGTTATCAAAAGGGTTGCCGTTACCCATATCCTGCCTATTTTGGGATCTTTTTCTTTTTTGTTTTTTCGAGAAGAAATCCTTCCCATTTTCAGTTCTCAACCAATTTTTGTTTAACAGCTTTTTCAATTTCTTTCTTTGTTAAAAGGCCAGCCTTGGCGCCAAACCGGGAAACCGCCCCAGCCCCATTGGCTAACCCCCAAAACAAAGCCTCTTTTGGGCTTTTTTCATAAAAACAAGCAGCAACTACCCCACAACAGAAAGCGTCTCCGGCCCCAGTATCTTCAATTGAAGTTGCGGAAAAAGCAGGAGCATACAGCTTTTTTTTCTCTTTAGGCATAACCATAAAAGCCCCTTTCTTCCCTTGAGTTAAAAAAAACATTTTTACCGGCAAACCCATCACTTTAGGCCAAAAACTCGAATTATCCATTTTCATTCCCAATAAATTTTCCGTCTCCTGCTGGTTTAAAACTAAAATCTCCACCCCGAGTAAAATCTCAAAAATAGCTTTTCTATTTTCTAATTCTTTTTTACCCGGATTCCAGCAAACCTTGGCGCCGCTATTTTTAGTAGCCTTGATTAGCTCTTTTACCAGGTCAAGATTTCCTTCCAGAGAGGCAATATGGAACCAGGAAGAAGAAAGATTATTCATATCAATATCGCTTTTTTCCAATTTTGTTTTTCCTCGATATATCAAAATCGTTCTTCCTCCTTGGCCAGATACTAATACAACTGCCGCATCGGTTTCTCCCTCTTCTTGAACTAGCTGATCCAAAAAAACTTCGTCTTTTTTAAGCTCAGCGATAATCATTCCTGAAAAAAAATCATCGCCCATTTTGGCTGCTAGAGAAGTTTTTAACCCCAGTCTTGATAAACCAACCGCACTGTTACCGCCCCCGCCACCACCACAAATCACTCTTTTATCAATTTCTATTTTTGCTCCAATAGCCTCACAGATGGCCACTCCCCCAGAAATGTCTTCATTTTTTACAATTTTAAATTCAGAGGAGGTTAAAAAAGTATCTACCGTTATTGAACCAAAAGTAATTGCATCAGTCTTCATTTTTGTCTCCAATAATATTAAACAACTCTTCAATTTTTTGACTAATTCCTAAAACTACCGGAGCCATCAACTCATAGATTTTTACCCCCGGATACTCGAGAATGCTTTTTTCTAATTCCTGGCGAAAAACTTTTCGCAGCAGAGTATTTATATTTATCTTTGCAACCAAACCTTCTTTCACTGCCAAAGAAAGATCACTGCTTTCCACCCCCGACCCGCCATGAAGAGTCAACTTCGTCTCTCCAACCATTCTTTTAATCTCTCTTAGACGAATAAAGTCAAGTCTTTCTACTTCGTTCTCCTCTATTCCATGTTTATTACCCGCAAAAACAGCCAAAAGATCAACGCCGGTTTTAGAAACAAACTCGGCCGCTTTTTGAGGATCGGTTAAACTTTGCTGAGGTTCTCCTTCAACTAAAACTCCCTCGCTGTGGGCAAACTGAACAATCCTTTTGGTTTTTTCAATATTTTCTTCCCAGCAAAGATCCGACCCATCGACATGAACCATGTCAAAACCAAGCTCAACCGCCCCACCGATAAGACCTTCTTTTTTCCCATGATCAATGTTTGAAAACAAAGACAAGCCCCTTTTTTTCTCAAACTCAATGGAGTTAAAAAACCGCTCCATTCCCCACCAGTCAACCTCCCCTTCGGAAAGCTGAACAATTACCGACTGGTTTTTTCTTTCTAAAGCGGTAACTACTCCTTTAAAAATCAGCCAATCATCAATATTAAAAGCAAAAATTGGGCAAGACGACAAAACCTCTTTTAAACTTTGATCCATAAACTCATTTTACACTAACTTTTATTTCTCATCTAGACCACTTAACCGCCAACGCTGTTGTTAGGGGAATTGCCAGTATTAGACCAATACTGCCTATTAAAGCTCTAACAATCTCTTGTGTAAAGATTTCATAATTAATCACCTGTAAAAACGGCTGGGGATTATTGTAAAAAAGAAGCAGTAGGGGAAGGGAGGCTCCGGCGTAAACTAAAATCAAAGTATTGACCATTGAAGAAACATGATCTTTACCAACCGCCATTGCCCGTAAAAATAATTCTTTATCGTTGATACTAGTGTTAATACTTCTAAGCTGGCTAACTATCGCCGATTGAGAAACAGTCACGTCGTCTAAAACTCCCAAAAGTCCAATAATAATTCCCGCAAGAAGCAGCCCCTGAAGGTTGTATGTTCCCGGATTTGCCGATTGTAAAAATCCTGCCTCTTCTGAAACCAGTCCTGTCAAGCGGGTCGCCTGCAAAGCTCCTTGAGCCAGCAAACCGGCAAATACTAAAGCAATTACCGTTCCTACAATAGCTATGGTAGTTTTTTTATTTATTCCGTGAGAAAGATAAAAGGTTAAAGGAACGATAAACAAAGAGCTTAAAATAACCATTAAAACCGGATTTTTGCCTGTGGCAATCTGAGGAACAAGAAAAAAAATCACTATCAGTAAAGAAACTGCCAGTCCCAATAAAGAGCCTATTCCTCGCCAGCCGCCAACCAAAATAACCAGCACTAAAAAGAAAATAAAAAGAGGCAGCAAAGACTGCCGTCTGATTATGTCGGCAAGATAATAACCCGACTGTCCGTTCTCATTATCAAACGACGAAACTAATACCCGATCTCCTTTTTTTAAACCTATCTGTTCAATAAACAAACTATCCTCAACTAAAACAGAAACTGCTTGTTTTTTATTATCCTTTATTATCTCCACCAAAACCTGATCATTATCAACTACTGTCACGATTCCTTCTGTCGCCAAACTCTCTTGACTGGCAAAAACCGCTCCGGGTAAAACAAGAAAAAAGGCCAATATTAGAAAAACCGTTCTTTTAATCATCTTTTACAGTCTTTGAATTAGCTTTTTAAAAATTAATAAAATCTCCTCATTGGCAATCAAGTCGGTTTTAAATACCGGCGTTAAACTGGCAATAGCTTTAAAAATCTTTTGATCATAACTAATTTTACCTAAATAATTTTCACCTGCCCAGTTGATAATTTTTTTGCTGGTTTTTGGATTTATATCCCATTTATTTACTGCCACTCCGAAAGGAATTTTAAAATGATTAACTAAAAAATGAATTCTTTTAAGATCGGCAAACCCTGACGGTGTTGGCTCGGTAATTAGCAAGGCAAAATCAGCGTCATTTAAAGCGGCAATTACCGGACAGCCCATTCCCGCCGGAGCATCAGTAATAATATATTCTTTTTGGTAGCCAGCGGCTTTTTCTTTTATCTTGCTAACGATTTTACCCGACCCTGTTTGGCCCGGATAAAGCTGGGCGGAAACTAAAGGAAAGCCAAAAACATTGTCTTTTATTTTTATCTCTCCGGAAACGACAGGGTTTAATTTTATTGTTCCTGAGGGAAAAACCACTTCGCAAGCGCCGCATCCCTCGCAAAGAAAACTATTAATCTTCAGTTTGCCGTCAATAATCTCCAAAGCTCCAAACTGGCATATGTCGATATTTTTTTTAATCTCTTCCAAAGACGGTTGTTTAACAACAACCGCTTTTTCAATAACAGAAACTTTTATTTTTTTATCCCAGTTTTCTTTTTGTCCCAGCCAAAGATGAAGATTGGGGGCATCAACATCGGCATCAACGGCAACAATGTCCCTTTTTTGAGAAAAAAGCTTTGCCAAACAAGAAGAAAGCATTGATTTTCCCACTCCTCCTTTTCCGGAACAAACGACTATATTTTTCTTTTTATCCATTTTTAAAATAGTCTTTTTTTAACTTTAAAAGATCTCCTTTACAATAAGCCTCGACAATTTCTCGGCAGTAAGTAATTTCCTTATCAATAAAAATATTATTTGTTTTGGCAATTTTCAATATATTTTCTTTGTTTCCTAAATCCGATTGATTCAAAACAACCGATCCGGAAACTTCAATCTCTTTTAAAAGATTTAAAATCAACTTAAGATCATGTTCTCCTAAAGGAGTTGGTTCGGTAACCATGTAAGCAAAGTCCATCCCTAAAAGGGCCTGAACCACGTTGCAATGAGTTCCCGGAGCAGTATCAAAAATAACTTTCGAAGTTTTAAGTTTTTCGGCTCTATTTAAAGCATAATTTTTTAACTCCTTTACCACAGGGCCTGTTTCATCAACCACTCCTATCGTTCTGCCAGTAACTAAGATTAAATTATCACTGATCTTATTTTCAAAAATTTCTCCTGTTTGCTTTTTTTCAATATTTATTGCCCCGGCCGGACAAATATTCCAACAAAGACCACAATTAGCGCAAAGGTCATGAAAAAACTTTGGTTTTTTGCCTTTAGGAGCAAAAATGGCCTTAAACCGGCATTTTTCAGCGCACAATCCACAAGAAAGACATTTTTTTTCATTTAACACGGGAAACTTGGCAGTAATTTTTTTTACCGATTTTGCCAATTTCTGACCAGTAAGAAGAAAATCGTTAGGACATTCTACATCAGCATCAACCAAAATAGTTTTTTCTATTTTGCAAAAGTGAGAAGCCAGCAAAACCGCCACTGTCGATTTTCCCACTCCGCCCTTGCCACCGGTTACGGCAATTTTTTTTATCTTTTTATCTATCATCCCTGCTGTTTTGGCTCATTCAAAATCTTTAACGATCCTTTTAAAAAATCGCCAATTGCATCCTTGGCTGTTTTCCCTCTAAATCGGTAAACATCAACTAGGCTATCTCTCAAATAATGGAAAGAAATTTCTCCGATTTCTTTGGTAATTAGAACCTCACTTTTTTGCTTGCTAACAAGTTTAGCTGTTGCCAAACCAGCCTTAACTTTTCTGTTTTGATAAGAATTTTTAATAAAGAAAAATCCTTTTATGTTTTTACCTGAAAGATTGACAAATAAAAGGTAAGGAGCTCTGCCAAATTTTTCCGCTACCGGAACTTGTAAATTCCCCTTTTCTTCTACTGGAATGACCAAATGAGAAAAATTACTTTTAAAGGGTTCCACATGAATGGAAAGATTGTCAATCTGAGGATATTTTTTTGACAAAGCCTGCTCAACCATATCGCTAATCCGATGAGCTCTAGAAATATTAATCTGCCGCCTTACTCCAACTATCGCTTCCCCAAAAAGAAATGGACCTGACTGGCGCAGTTTAATTTCTAAACACTCTTCTACTCCGACAACTTTTTCAACTTCCCTAGCTAGTCTTTGAGTAAACTCCCTTCCTGGACCAACATCTATTAAAACAAAAAGGCTTTCTTTTCCGCTTTCAAAAGCAACTTTTAATAAAAGAGCAGAAATCATTATCGTAACCAGTCCTTCCGCCCAGGGGATATTAAAAGAGGTAAATAACAAACTGGCAAAAACAGTTGAGGAAACAAAAACATCCGCTTTTTTGTCCTTGGCAGCCACTTTTAAAGATGAAGAGTTTGTTTGCTGAGAAACTTTTTGCAAATACCGACTCAAAAACCAATCAACTGTCACCGCAACAACTGCTACCGCCACCGCCAAAATTGGAAAATTCAACTGGGTCGGAATTTTTAAACGGGCAATTCCCTCCCGAAAAAACTCTACTGCGATAAAAGCAATCAGAAACGAAACTGTTAAAGCGGCTAAATTCTCAGCCTTGTAAAACCCGAAAGGGAACTTCTCGTTGGGTTTTTTTTGTGATATTTTTAACCCAAACCAAGAAGCAATAATGGAAATTAGATCAGAAGCGCTGTGAAAAGCATCTGAAAGCAAAACCACGCTTCCGGTTATAAACCCGATCAATCCCTTTGCTAAAACCAAAAGAATTATTACTAAACCTGTTTTCTCGGCCGCTTTTTGCGCCTTTCTTAAATTATCTTTTTTGTTCATTTTACTGTAAACAACGACCGAAACCCGGCTCAGCATTTTTAAGTATAGAAAGCTGATCTTTTTTTAAGTTTTCAACCGCTTGGCTGACCGTCAACCCGGCCCCGTCATAAATCTTAACCTTGGAAAAAGACAAGGCGTTGTAGGCATTAGGACCAACTCTGCCGGTTATCACCGCCGTTGCTTTTTTATCAACTACTGTTTGAGCAGCCGACACACCAGCGCCGCGGCCAAAACCAACGGCCGGATTTTCAATCACCTCCAAAATCTTCTGTTTTTCTAAGTCAATAAACAAAAAATACCCGCTTCTTCCAAACCGGAAAGAAACTGGCGAATCAAAAGTTTTTTCCTCACTAGTAACACAAATTTTCATCTGCCTCCTTTCTAAATTATATTTTTCTAATCATCGGACTGCCGCACTTTGGACACTTTTGCTGGTAGCAGGGAACTCCTGCTAAGTGAGCAGCCTCATGAGCACAATCAGGGTTGGTGCAAACACAAACCCCTCCAGGACCAGCCGCAAATTGGCCTTTTAAGCGACCACGTCCACCACCAAAACCTCCACCTCTGCCTCTATTAAATCCTATCATTTTTATTTCACCTCCTTTCGCAGTAATTGCCTTGCCAACCACTAATCCTTCTGCGACTTTTTTTCTTGCTTTAGCAAGAATTCTTTGCAGTGTACTTTGAGAAACTCCCATTTCTTCGGCAGCCTGCCTTTGCTCTTTGCCTTCAAAATCAACCAGTCTTATTGCCTCCAATTCATCAATGGTTAAGCAGACTTCTTGCAAACAATATGTAGGCACTCCCCGCGGCTTAAAGTAGATAACCTCGGGATAAAAGCCAATATTTCTTTGTTTTTGTTTTCTGACCATTTTTTATATGTTTTAAACTTACAAACTGAATCTATACCCATTATACTACATTTAATTGTGTTGTCAAATCATCCTTGAACAATGTGGAAAACTAGAGTAAAATTAAAGCAACTGCCCCCAATGAAAACATGGCAAACTTGCAAACTAATTCTATCTGGGAAAATGTACTTGAAGAAATTAAACTTTCTGTCTCTCCGGCTGTTTTTCAAACTCTCTTCAGCCAGATAAAACCACAGCAAATTACCAAAACCAGCAACTTAGCAACAATAAACTGCCCCAATCCTTATATTGCCGATCTTATTCAAAAAAGATATTTGCAGCTAATCACCGATATTTTAGAGCGCCAACTGGACAAAAAACCAATTAGGGTTAGTGTTGATATCAAACTAGCAAAAATGCCTTCTGTCAAAACCGGCCCTCTTTTTGAAACAAGAGAAAAAAACTCTCAAGTGAAAAAAAGCGCCCCTCATTACAATCCCAAAACCGGTCTTCATTCAAAGTTCTCTTTTGACACTTTTGTTGTCGGCAACTCAAACAACTTTGCTTATGCGGCCGCCCAAGGAATTGTTAAAAATCCCGGTCTTTCCTACAACCCCTTCTTTGTCTGGGGAGGAGTAGGAGTAGGTAAAACTCATCTAGTTCAAGCAATTGGCCATGAAATATTAAAAGAAAAACCGGACCATAAAGTTCTTTACACCACCGCGGAAACATTCGCCAACAATTTAATTAGCGCTATTAAGGGAAAAACAATGCCCCAGTTTAAACAAAAATACCGCCAGCCGGACGTTTTAATTTTCGACGATGTTCAGTTTATTGCCGGCAAAGAATATACCCAGCAGGAACTTTTTCACACCTTTAACAGCCTTTATATTGCCGAAAAACAGGTAATTTTAACCTCTGACCGAAAGCCGGAAGAGATAAGGCCTGTCGAAGACAGGCTAATTTCCCGGTTTATGGGAGGATTGACGGTTGATATCCAGCTTCCTGATTACGAAATGAGAGTAGCTATCTTAAAGAAAAAAGCGGAAGAGAAAAAGATAGATATTCCCGAAGACGCAATCACTTTTATCGCCGAAACCATTCAGTCCAACACCCGAGAACTTGAGGGCAGTCTTTCTCAAATCACCGCTCGAGCGCTGGTAGAAAACTCTAAGGTTAACCTTGAAATGGTAAAAAGCTTTTTTGGAATAAAAACTGTAAACCAATCAAGAAAAATAAATCATCGGCATATTTTATCAGTAGTCTCAAAAACTTTTAATATCAAAACCGGAGACCTTTGTGGAAAAACCAGAAAAAAACAAATTACCCAGGCAAGACACGTGGCCGCCTACCTTTTAAGACGCGAACTTAACCTGCCCCTCCAACAGGTAGGAAAAATCTTGGGAGGCCGAGATCATACCACAATTATGCACGCAGAAGAAAAAATCGACCGGTCTTTTTCCACAAATCAACAACTGCGTCACCAAATAATAGAAATTCAAAAAAAGATCTATCAATAAATTTTAACTTATCCACATACCATCATGTTTTTTCCACAACGGTATAAACAAAATTTAGAAAGTTTTCCGCCGAAACAAAGACGAAGCCTAGGAGAGATTATAAGACAAATTATCACTAAAAGGCTTAAAAAAAGGCAGTTTTGTTGTTTCCCACAACCGTCTCAGGCAGACTCTGGCTTTAGTTTCCCACTTATAGACACAACCTACTAATACTGCTACTATAAGTTAACTAACTAATATATTAGAAATAATAAACGTTTAAAAATGAAGTTGCAAATTTTACAAAATAATCTAGATCAAGGCTTATCAATTACTTCTCGATTTGTAAGTTCAAGACCACAACTACCAATACTAAACAACATTCTCCTCTCTACCGATAATGGTAAACTTTGCTTATCAGCTACTAATTTGGAATTAGGAATAAACATTTGGTTAGGAGCTAAAATTGAAAAGCCGGGTAAGCTGGCAATGCCAGCCAGAGAGATGGCTGAGTTTGTTTCCTATCTTTCCACAGAAAAAATAAATTTAGTTTCCGAAAAAGATAATCAGTTAACAATTTCTTCTCCTCAAGCGACCGCCTCTTTTGTTGGGATGAGAGTGGACGAGTTTCCTCAAGTGCCAAGCTTAGATAAAAAGTCTTCATTTTCTCTTCCTTTAGAAAGTTTGTCACAGGCGGTTTCTCAGGTGGGATTTGCCGCTGCCAGTGATGAGACAAGACCGGTGCTGGAAGGAATATTTTGGCAGTTTGAAAACGGAGAGTATAGAATGGCCGCCACCGATGGTTATCGTCTCTCTTTTAAAAAGGTCACCTTGGGAAAAAAATCTACAAAAGAAAAATCAGCCTTTTTAGTGCCGGCAAAAACGTTAAGTGAGGTAATCAGACTAGGTAAAGGGGAAACGGTCCAGATTGGTCTTACCAAGGGTCAAAATCAAGCAATCTTTGCTTTTCCTCAAATGGAAATTTCTTCCAGGCTTTTAGAGGGAGAGTTTCCTGAATATGAAAAAATTATCCCTCAAAGCGCGAAAACAAAAGTTTCTTTAAATAAAGAAGATTTTGTCCAGTCGGTGAGAATTGCTTCTGTTTTTGCCAGAGAGTCGGCAAACATTGTTTTACTAAAAATCGGTAAACAGGAAATGACAATTACTGCCAATGCTCCTCAAGTGGGAGAAAATAAAGCCAGCCTTCCAGTTAAGGTAGAAGGGGAACCGATAAAGATTGCTTTCAATTATAAATTCCTCTTAGATTTTGTAAACGCCGTTCCGGCAGACAAAAAAGACATAACTATCGAACTTAATGACCCTCTTTCTCCGACAGTATTTAAAATTGATGGAGATAAAACTTGGCTTCATATCATTATGCCGGTAAGAATGGAGGAGTAAACTCAACTTTTCTCGAAAACAAAAACCTCTCTTGAAATAGTCTGTCCGGGATGAAAGTAAACTATTGAATTTCGAGGGGTGATTTTTAAATTTAAGAGATTAAAGCCGCTTATATCAGGGTTAATAAACTCTTTTTGTTTAAAGCCTTGTTTTTTAATTTCCTCTAAAATTTCAAGATTGAAAAATTGATTTTTAAATCTGAAAATCGGGAAGGTGATTACCACCACTCCATTTTTTTTGAGCAGTTTAGAGAACTGTCCAAAAGTGCTCTCATATAAAAGAGAAAGCTGGGAGATTTCTCTTGTTATTTGGCCAGGAGAAAAATATTTTGCTTTAGGGGATCCTAAATAGGGCTCGGTAACAATGGCGTCTATGTTGTTTTCTGCTAATTTAGAAGACAATCGCCGTACATCTTTTTTAAAAATTTTAATTTCGTAATCTTTCATATCGAGAGAATATTTTTCAAACAGCCAGTCTAGATTTTTCCTTGTTGAATAAACCGCCTTTTGCTCTAAATCAGTGCCGATGATATTTTTATAACCCAGCAGAGCAAGTTCCTGGAGAAAAGTTCCAGACCCGCAAAATGGATCGAGAAAAGTTCGGTTTTTGTTTTTTCCGGCAAGATTAATCATTATTTTTGCCAGTTTAGGGGGAATCATTCCTGATTTGGCGTCTCTCTCGGGTCGGCCGTAATCGCGAAGACTATAACTTTTATAATCTTGGACAGAAAGAGTCTTTCCTATATAAGCGCCGTCTTTGCTACTGATTATGACCAGTTCAAATCCGGAAGATAAAAAACCGGCTTTATCAACTAAGAAGCTGGGGATTTTTCTTGATTTTACGTTTAGATATTTTAAATTAAATTTCTTTTTTAAAATCTTGGCGATCTTAAAGGTGGAAAAAAAAGTTTTATTTAACGCTTTGAATCCGGTGCCGCCGTTATAGACGCTGGTTCCGAAACGCAAATCAGCGTCTTTGTCGGCCAGAAAGAAATTTTCGAACTTTTCTTTGGAAATTTCTTTAAGGAAGCTTTGGGGAAAGTTTTTTTTGGGGTATTTTTCAAAAATTTGGCCAATTTTTACAGCACTTCCTAACTCAAGCATAAGACTGTCAACTTCAAGCTTTTTTTCAGTCTCGATAAGTAAAATCTCTTCCGAGGCCTCTAAAATTGCAAAGTCAAGAGGATTTTTAGAAAGAACGTTAATAATATCCACTTTGGAAAGGGAGTGATTTATACCTAAAATAAAATAATATTGGAGTTTTTTATTTTCCATAGCTTTATATTTTCTCACACAAGCTATCTTTTTACGAACCTATTTATATGGAATAGTCAGCGCTAGTGCTCCAAACATGAAGCTAGACAATTTTTTAATAAAAGATTTATCAATGGAGCGAGAATTAGCAGGCGAGGGAATAGGGAAAATAAATGATTTGCCTATATGGAAATTGGACAAGATTACTGTTGGTAAAGGGAAAGGGTTAATAAAAAGCGATCAATTTACGTTTTAGACGAAATTTTTACCTTACTTAGAGCTCGATGTGGAATTAAAGCTGTTTTAGAATTTAAAAGGGCTCTTTTGAAAAGCGGTCAAACAATAGAAAACGGCTGCGAACCCGATGAGTAGTAAACAAACTCCATCTACATCCCTTTATTTACTTTTCTTTGTTATATATATTTAACAACACCTTAGTTAGTATTTCTTTATCATGTATTAGCAAACTCCTTTTTATAACATCTGCTTTGTTGTGTTTAGTTTGAGCAATTGTAAATAATTTTTGGGCTATTATTTTGTATGGAGCATCTATTGGAAGGTCGTTTATTACAGGATATCCTTTTTCTTGCGTGTAGTTTTTAAGAATATCTTTTGGAATCTGTTTATTATTTATAATCACAAAATCCGGATATTTACCAATATACTTTTTAATCTCTTCTACATGCATACTTGCGGTGTAATTGTGAGTTTGGGTGTATCTGGTCATAAGGTTAACTATATATACAATTTTAGCCTTAGTTTCGGACAAAACCTTCTTGGCTCCACTTACCGCAAAGTTTGGCAAAATACTGGCGTAGAGATCTCCCGGCCCAATTACTACTAAATCAGCCTCCTTAATTACTTTTACAGCCTTTGTGTTTATTTGAGCGGCAGGAGACAGTCTCACTCTCTTTATTTTTTTATTTCCCAGCTTGCCTGGGTTTAAATTATCTTCACCTATTAAGAAAGTTCCATCTTCATACTCAATCACAAGTTGAACATTTTTTGTGGTCACTGGAAAGATACTTCCTTCTAATTTAAAGATGCGTCCTGCTACTTCTAACGCTTTAGTCGTGTTTGCGCAAATATCTTGCAGTGCTGTGAGTATCAAGTTTCCTAAATTGTGACCCTTTAAACCATCGCCTTGGTCAAACCTGTAAAGCAGTAATTTTCTAATCCATGCTTGATCTTTTTCGCGAGCCAAAGCCGCTAACGATTGCCTAAGGTCTCCTACTGGCAAAAAACCAAATTGATCTCGCAATCTACCGGTTGAACCTCCAGAGTCTGCTACTGAAATTATTGCCGATAAATCTAAATCTTTTTGTTTTAACCCTGACAGTACAACAGCCGTTCCAGTGCCTCCCCCAATTACAACAATTTTTGGTTTTTTGATTTTTGTATACACTACTTTTTATTCTATCACTAAATGTTTTTTGACTGGATTTTCTAAGTTCTAAATCGAATTGCACCACCTTGCGGGAAAAACTTTTACACAGCTTCTAAATCACCATGGTAAAATGTTTTACATAACTATGAACAGCAAAATCATTTTTCAGGGCAACTTTTCTAATAAGAATGTAACTTGTAAATATGACAAAGTGTCTTCTAGAAAAATTGATCCGGTTATTGAAGAAAAAGCAAAGAGAATTTGGCAACAAAAAATGCAAGAAGCAAGAGAGTCTGGTAAGAAAATGTGGGATCAACCAGTATATAGACTCGAGAAGTTTCATATTGATCAGAACAAGTGTATGTTAGAAATTTCTACAATCCCCTTTAGTATACGATCGTCTATTAAAGATTTTACAAACGAATTAATAAAAAAAGGTGAAGAATATTTACCAATGGCTATATATTCTTCAATTTTTGTCGAAACCACCGACGGCAGGTTTATATTCGGCGAAAAATCAGATAAATATGCAGCAAATCGAAAATATGGCTACATAGGCGGAGTATTTAATAGATCTAAAGAAGATGATGGAGCAGATCTATTTACTGCTTCATGCGACGAAGTAAAAGAAGAACTCGGTATTGAAAATAACGACGTTGAGGAATTTAATTTGCTTGGCGCGCTTAGAACTGAATCCCGTAATGTAGCGTTAGTGTTTTACTGCAGACTCAATCTTACTGAGGATGAAACTATGGAGAAATTCAAAGAAAGAAATGACTTAGAGATGAAAAATTTGTTTTTCGCGAGAAAGGAAGATCTCAGAGACATTGGAGTAAATAAAATAGGTAAAGAGCCAGAATTTGTCGACATTTTTGAACAAACGGGGACGGGCATCACCTTCAACAAACCATAAGTTGAAAAGTCCGTCCCCCGTTACACATAAACAAAACATGGGTAAAATTAAGGTAAATGCATTATCACCAAAGCGTAAAAAAGCTGCCCGTTTAATTGAAAGATATTATGGCATTGCAGATTGGGACTTAATTGACAGAATAAGAATAGAAATCTTCCATCCCAAAAAGAAATTAAAAGAGAGAAAAGAGGCTTATAAAAAATTCAAGGATGTTATTTCGGCCCTTAAGCCTATATTTAAAAAAATAGTTATCGAGCGAAGCAGGTTGGCCAAAGATGAAGGATTTCCTAGCCACTTAGAGTATGTTTTAAAGAATGACGGTACTCCTGAAGAAAAGCTTGGTTTTTTCTTCAAAAACGCAGACAAGGTAATAGAAGAGGTCAACAAAAATCTTCCTCTTCCAAACAAACTCCCCAAATGGTATTGGTCGGAGTTTAATATACCGGACTCGCTTTATTTAATAAACCCTCCCAAGTTTACTATTCCTGAAGATGTCTATAAATTAGCAAAAAAGAAGCTTCCGGAAGTTAAAAAAGTCATCTCAAAAATAAAAATTGAGAAAAAAATAGGTTTTAATCCAAGCGCGAGATATGATTGGAAAAATAAAAAAGTTATAATAGAAACGCCAATTAAGCCAAGCATTTATCACGTATTAACTTTCATACACGAGCTTGGTCATGCAATTTATTTCTTAAAACTGGCAGAAAAGAAGATTGCTCCGCTAAGCAAGAGCAGGTATTGGCATGAAAAAAAGGCTTTTAAGTTTAAGTTCAAATTTGAAAATTTAGCCCTACCCAAGGAAATAAAAAATGCATCCAGGGAAAGGGTGTTGGCTGATTTTTTAACCGCTTTTTTCGAACATCAAGTTTACACCAATCCAAACCAAGATTTCGACAAAGTTTATGCAGAATCGATTAATCGTTGTTATCCTAATAAACCTAAGCAAAAAAGCAACCCGTTTTATGTACTTGAGAATTCTTTAATTTTCCGCCCGTGCGGGACAGTTACCGGCAGTGTTGTGCGGGCAGAATTATTGTCAGAGTGACTATAGTTACCGAAGATATCAAACAATAAAGAAAGTGTTCAAAACTCACCTTCCAATAGCTGGCCAAACAAAATCCATTCATGTCTTTAACAAGAGGCTTATTTTTTGACTTTTGGGTGCATATAATTTTATTCCTTCGATAGACTACGAACCAGATAAAACATAAAGAAACCCTCAACAAAGACCTCTCGGCAGGTCTTAAGTCAGCAGTTGAATAGTACGGTACTTCTTACTTAGTTTTCATATATAACTCTACAGCTTTTTCAAGACTTTTTTTATCAAAAGCTAGCATCTTCATTGCTTCAGGTACTGTAAACCATCCTGCGTCTTCAAAACTCTCATTCGCCTCTGGTTTTACTTGAACCCTTTTATCTGTTTTAAAAGTAAATACATGAACTGTTTTTAAATGTTGCCTTGAATCTTTGGGAAGAGTAAAGGCATAAGTGTCAACATATGCTTCACCTATTACATTCGGTTTCTCTTCCAAAGAAAGTTCTTCCATCAGTTCACGAATAGCTGTTTCCTTAAAGGTTTCGTCTTCTTTTGTGTGTCCCTTGGGCATGTACCAATCATCATCTACTTTCTTCAGAATAGCAACTTGTAGCTCACCATCCTTTTCATCAAAAAAAAGAAAGCCACCTGCAGATTCATGTTTTACATTATTCCCATCAGTTGTTATTTTATCCTTTCCTTTATTTTTCATATCAATCCTACATTCAAGCTCTCTACTAATACTAGTGTGGTTTCTGTCCAGCCTTCTAGCAATTTCTCGCAAACTTACTTCTTTAGACCACCAAAGAGCGATTAAATCCCTTTCCTGCGCCGTTAAGCTTATTTTTCTTTTTCATCCTTGCATTTTACTGCAAGGTGGTGCAATTCGATTTAGAACTTACAGGCTATCAGGGTGGGCACGAGATAAGATTGATCGCTTTGCGGACCAGCACTCAGAATTGGTAGCTTTTTTTGTTGACCCACTCTATTCCTTTTCTTTCCATTCCGTAACCAACCACTCCTTCAGGGTAGTGTTTCTCTTCTATTAGTTTTCTGTCACACAGATACAGCAGATGAAGTCGCAGTCTGTCTATCTTCGCTTTGTCTCTGAAGTCGATCTTGAAATGCCTGGTAATCCCCAGAAAGGTGGTTTTCAGGCTTGGGTAGAGATCCTCTTGGTCATAGATATACTCAAGCAGCTGCCTGGCAAACTCTTCGTCTAGACATGTTTCGAAAACAATCCGTCTCTTTTTTGTGGTCATGCTTGATCGATATGTTCACTTAAATATCCGACACTGACATATTGTACTCTTTTAATGTTTTATCAGGTGTTTTTAAGTTCAAAGAAAGATGGGGTCTTTTATGGTGGTAGTAGTTCAAATATTCTTTAAGTTCAGTTTCTAAGAAAGGAATATTTTTTGGATCAGTGAGGGTCTTAATGATCGGTTGCCAATTGATTATCTACTATCAGTTTCTTCAGAATCTCAAAAGCATGTAACTTTGTACACAATTTGTTTTTCAAATTAAGCCAGGGTAAAATTTCTGTATTGCTAAAAATTAAAATTAATATGGTTGATAATGAAAATAAATTTATCTTCGAAGATGGAAATTTCCTCATTGCTTTCTCTACTTCAGAAGATGGAAATCTTGCTTATAAATATGGAGGCGAAAAGCAAGTGGGCCAAAATCGCACAAAATTTTTAAAAAGAATTGGTATTGACTCTAACCATCTACATATAATTCAACCAACACATAGTAATGCTATAAGTGTCAAAGATAGATTTACTTCAAATACTGAAACTTACAGGCAATCTCTAGTTGTTGAGGGTGAATATGATGATTTTAAAGCTGGTGTTGATGGATTTTTGACTTTTAATCAGGAATATGTTGGTTTATTAACTGGTGATTGCATCCCTCTATTACTGTGGCATCACATATCAAGTCTTCATGGTGTAATACACATAGGATTATTGGGAGTTATTAATAAGATTGTTAACAATCTTCAACCTATTTTCAGTAAATATCACATTGAGCCATCAGAGGTAAACTATTTAATAGGTCCAGCAATTCATCAAGAGAGTTATGACTTGAAAAATTCAAGTCTTTGGAATGGTATTAAGGAAGAGGTTTTGAGCAAAACCCCTAGATTTGAAGAATTTATTTCCACCCAAAATAAATGCTATAAGCTAAGTTTGCATAGGGCAGTAACTGAACAACTAAAATCAATAGGCGCAGAAGAGGAGAAAATTCAAAGTCACCCCGATAATACGGCTAACCCTGACTCTATGTTCTATTCTCACTATTATGCTAGAATGAATGATCAACCAGAAGGAAGATTTATGTCTGTTATCGGTTCAAATCAATAAATTACCATGAGACCAAAAAGAGCTTTGCTTTCAGGGGGAGCAGGTTTTGTTGGAAGCCATTTAGCTGAAGCACTAATTCAACTTAATCATATTGAGAAGGTTGTTGTCGTGGACAATCTTACTATGTCAACACTAGATAACATTGGGGGCATATTGAAAAATCCCAAGCTGGAGTTTGTCAAAGGCGACGTGTGTGACTATAAGTTAATGTCATTTTTACTCAACAAACATGAAATAGATACTGTTTATCATTTAGCAGTGACACCTTTGGTTTTTTCGCTTAAAGAACCTAAAATTTCTACAGATAATATAATTGGTATGCAACAAACAATTCTTGAGTGCCAAAGACGTGGATTTTTCAAGAAATTAATCTCATTTTCTACAAGTGAAGTCTATGGTTCTAGTGATGATATGTTACTTTCTGAAACAGACCGTTTAGCACCACGAACTCCTTATGCTGCTGCTAAGGCAGCATGCGATTTATTAATTCAGTCATATAATGGATCATTTAATATTGATTACACAATTATTCGATTATTCAACAATTATGGACCAAAAAAACAAGTGTTTTTAAGGAGAGCCGGTATTATTCCGACAACAATAAATTTACTTTCTCAAGGGAAAGAGGTGCCGATTTTTGGTGATGGTGAGTTTGTCCGTGATTTTATATTCATAAAAGATACTATTAGAGCATCATTAATGGTGACTGAGAATCCTAATGCCTCGGGTGAACTGTTTGTTATTGCCAGTGGGAAACCAAGAAGCGTTAAACAAATCGTTTTTGACATTGCCAAACTTATGAATGTTGAACCGAAAATGAAATTTTTACCTGATCGACGCGGGGATGTCAGCTTTTTATGTGGGAATGCACAAAAAGCTAAAAAAAAACTTGGATTTACACCGGAAACTAGCTGGGAAGAGGGCTTGAAGCAGTGTGTTGATTTTTATAGACAAAATATAAAATAATGCTTGTGCCTAAAATATTTTCATCCACCATTATTTCTCAAGAAGATAAGTTCAACACCATAAACAACGTTATTTAACATCATTTATATTAATAATTAAATTCGGCAAATTTTGGATTAACTATACGGTTTCCAGTATCAAGATTATCCATTTGAAAAATCTCACCTTTGGTTAAAGAAAAACCAAGACTTTCCCAATTTTCCTTTATTCTTTTAGGGTTGGACGATTTTGGAATCGTGATGATGTTTTTTAGTACTAGCCAGTTATTTATTACCTGCGCAGGGGTTTTGCCATGCCTTTTGGCTATGTTGCGTATGGCTTTTATTTTTAAATCCTGTCCTTGAGCTAACGGAGAATACGCGGTTAGAGAAATACCTTTTTCATCGCAAAATTTTTTTAGCCCCATTTGGTTTAAACTAGGGTGAAACTCAACCTGATTATTTACGACGGGAATCCCAGTCTTCAAACAATCCTTAAGATGGTTAATTGTGAAGTTCGACACACCGATCGATTTAATTAACCCTTCTTCTAAGAGTCCGTTAAGAGCATAAAAGGTATGTTTTAATGGAATAGTTTTATTTGGCCAGTGTATAAGAAACAAATCTAAGTAATCTATTTGAAGTTCTTCTAAGCAAATTGTACAAATCTCTTTGACTCGTTTAGGTTCTAGGTCAAAGTAAAAAACTTTGGAAGTTATGAATAAACATTTTCTTTTAATACCTGATTTTTTGATAGCTTTCGCAATCTCTTTTTGATTTTGATAAGAGTAGGCAGTATCAATATGCCTATATCCTACTCCCAACGCAGTTTCAACTGCTTTTCGACACGCTTTGCCTGTAAGTTTAGCAGTTCCAAAACCAAGAATTGGTATTCTAGTTGAATTATCTAGCTTTATGGTTTTCATTCAGTTTATTTATTCTCGGGAAGTTTATTTAATTTATCTTTAAGTTAACTACTACAAAATTTGGAATAGTCTTTTAGAGCAAGACGAGTTATTCGCGTAAGTTTTTTATTTTTTAAAAGTTCTTTGACCGTGCCCACGACGAAATCAAGTCCTTCCTTTAAAATAAGTTCATTAAAATTTACGTTTTTTACCAAAAACACATGTGAAGTATGGTCGATTCCATCCAATGTTTTGGTTTTCTCATAAACACCTAATTTACTCATATTGCTATCTTTTATTGTCAATGCAAGCTCTTCTAGTAATTCTCTTTTTAAACCATCGACAAGGCCTTCATTCTTTTTGATAGTGCCTCCGAATATGCCAATTGTTCCCGGATTAGCAATATATGGTTGAAATGAACGTTGTTGTAAAATGATTTCATTATAATTAGTAATTAATAATGCATGAGTTCCTATATTTGTTTCCTTTACTTCTCGGGGAGGTTGACAGTTTACTCCCATTTTTTCCAGTGTTAACCTTAACTGTTTCGGGTTTTCATAAACAACACCTGTCAATCCTAATTTGTTTATAATATTAATATTTTTTAGAACATCATCAATAAATACTGAGTTTTCTGGCTTGGATTTTAATCTCTGCAGAGCCATTTGGAATAATTTTGGGTCTGGCCTTCGCAATCCAATTTTATAAGAAAGCAAGACGACATCAAAAGGTTTAAAAATATCATTTTTTTCCAGTAAGTTTGCGTGACTTGGTATTGTGTCGGAAATAATCCCCAATTTGTAGTTGTTTGATTTAAGATTACTAACTATTGCCAACACCTCGTCATAAGTGGTAAATCGCTTTTGATACTCTCTAACAAGCAAATCTTTCGGGATTTTTCTTTTTTGAGTGTTTGTTAGTTTGAAAAACTTATCCCAAAATTCCTTTTCGCTAATTTTACCTGCACCATGTTTAGGAATAAGCTTATTCCATGCATTACTCACTATCCTGGGGTTGATTCTTAAGGTATTGCTAATGTCTTTACGGATAAGTTCATTTTCAACTCTGAGCAATACATTGCCCGCATCGAAAATCAATGTGTCTATCATATCTAATGTTATACACTATATAACCATTCGTCTAGGTCCAAACACATGATGGACACATGATTAGTCAATGTCAGATGGCAAAACCTGCTTCGCCGGTAGACAGGTCGGAACTACCATGAAAGCTCACAAAATCTTACCAGGGGCAAAACGAAAGACCGACCTGTCGCCCAGGACAGCAACTTGTCACGATGTTATGAGAATTATATAATGTCAAATTATGAAAATAGCTGCAATGTTACTCGCGGGTGGTCAGGGTGTGAGAATGAAATCAGATATCCCTAAACCATTGGTCGAACTCCGTGGTGAACCACTATTGGGGTGGGCTTTAAATACTTTAAGGACTACCAATTTGGAACAGAAAATTGTAGTTGCTGGACACAAAGCTGAAATGATAATGGATAGATTTAATGGGTGTGAAATTGATTGGGTTATACAACCAGAACCCAAAGGCAATGGAGACGCTCTAGCGTTAGGACTAAGTCGAGTTAGAAGTTGTGTTGATACGATACTTACTTTGTATCCAGACAGCTCATTGCTTTATAAACCAACAACGATTGAACGGTTTGTTTTTTCCCATAAAAACAGCGAAGCCGTTGTTAGCTTCATAAGTGTAGAACAAAATCACCCAGCTCCAAAATATAAAATTGTTTCTGAGAGAAATCAGTTTATAAAATTCGAGCCACTTTCAGAAAAAGAAAAAGGTACATCCAAACATCTTTTTACAGGATGTGCGTGTTTTAAAAGGGATTGGTTGTTAGAACGAGTTGGAAATATTCCGGTAAAAGAAAACGAAACCGAAATATCACTGCCGACGCTTTTTGATATGGCAAGAGAAGAGTATGAAAGAGTAAACCTTTTTAAACTCCTAAATTCAGATGAATGGGGAAATGTAAACACACCAGAACAACTTCGGGAGCTGGAAGGACAATTAAGAAGCCGAAAGGAAATATGGTAGCGGAGGTTTTCCAATAGAAAAAACAAAGACAATGCTTCTCAAGAATAACAGTCTAAAGACCACTACTCCTGGACTGTTGACCGCTTACAAAGAATTTTTAACTTATTGAACAGGCCAGTGCAGCCTAGTTAGTTCTCCGGTTTTCAAATATTTCTGTTTTGTCCCAGATGTATCTGAACTTATGCAGTATTTATTCATTACTAACCTTAATAATATGAAAAATTAGTGAAATTAGAACAGTTAGTGTTAGTGGTAAATGATTTAATGCCCAAATAGTCCTTTAAAATTACCAATGAACAGGTTACGAAATATTTGAGACTTTCAGGGGGGTTAGAAAAGAGTCTTAAAAATGAGCAGGGAAAAAATGACCCCGTCTTGACATATAGATATACTATAGCCTAAACTGGTACTAGATAAAGTTAATGATTTTGCATGAAGATTGGGTTTTTTATTAAGAGATGATAGAAGGGGGTGAGAAGAGTGGTAGAGCGAAATGAAGGAATGGTTCCGTTCGCAATGCGGTTTCAAGAAGAAATTTCTGAAGAGGATGTTGTTCAAGTGGAAGGAGAATATAATGTGGAAACTCAGGTGTGGGATTGGCCTACAGATCCCAACAATCCTTCCATGGTAATGTCTTTTCCTCAACAGGAACGTCCTGCTACAACCTGTATTCGACCGACTCAAATTACCGAAGATCGTGTCAGGGCTGATACTATGGTGGATGATTAGTTAGTTTTTTGTAATGAGGAAACAAAAAAAATTGGGTTTTTTTCACAAAACAACAAAATCTAACAAAAGACTTGTTGAGATATTTGAAAAAAACCAGAAGGATCGATATGACGGTGATTGGGAAGATAAAAAATTTGTTAAAAACTCAACAAAAGAGGAAAGACGTGCTAGAAAAGAAATTTTGGGAATGCTCAAAAAAGGAGAAGTCAGAACTAGGGATGATTTTTATCGCGCAGCCTGGTTTTTTCATCACGGAAATACTTTTCGCTCTCACGGATTGGCAGTTGCTCTTGCCACGGTGAGTTATCAGTTAGGCGAACCTTGGGGAAAAAACTTTTATGCCGTTGCTTTAGATCGTTTTTTACTTTCCATCAACCAACCACAATCTTTTGGCACCCAGTTTGAGAAAAAAAGAGGAAAGTGGGTGGTTTCACCTTATAATAAAAACACCACCGATAAAGAACGGAAACTGTACTTTGTAGATCCAATAAATAAAACCCTGAAGAATATAGAAAAACTTAATTTAGGAAAGAAGAATGACAAAGTCTAATTATTTTGTTGTTTCCCGCTAAGCAGTTCAATAAGAGCTTCTGATATTGGCATTTCTGTTAAATCTTCAATCCAAGCCCACTGTCCATTGGGGTTAATTTCTAAAAATACATAACGGCCATCAGGAGTAAGAATCATATCAATCGCGCCAAAATGAAGACCGAAAGATTTTATAAAGGTTAAGCATTTCTTTTCTATATCTTTGGGGAGTCGATGTTCTTTGTGGGGCAAGTTTAATGTATCGCGGCGCCAATCATGAAGGGTTTCTTTTCGAGTTTGAGAATGAATTTCAGCGGCAAATACTTTTTTTCCTACCACTGTTATTCTTAATTCAACCTCTTTGGGCA
>CAZAEB010000005.1:27319-29671 GCA_964484095.1 uncultured Gammaproteobacteria bacterium | reverse complement strand
AAAAATTAGCGGTGATGATACCAGGGGAGGATTGACAGCGGTAATTTCTGTAAAAATGCCTTCCAGCAACCTTCAGTTTGAAGGACAAACCAAAGGAAAACTGGGAAATAGCGAGGTTCAGCCGTTTGTTGCTAAGGTTGTTCGCGACGAACTGTCAACCTATCTTGAGGAACACCCCCAAACCGGTAAAACGATATTAGCAAAATCTCTTCTTGAACTAAAAGCTAGAATGGCCGCCAAAGCCGCTAAAGACTCAATTATGAGAAAGGGAGTTTTTGACTCGTTGGGACTGCCGGGAAAATTAGCCGACTGCTCAAGTAAAAAGCCGGAAGAGTCAGAATTATACATCGTTGAGGGAGACTCAGCAGGAGGAAGCGCCAAACAAGGACGAGACCGAAAGTTTCAAGCAATTCTCCCCCTAAGGGGAAAGGTTTTGAATGCTGAAAAATCTCGTATTGATAAAATTATTGAGTTTTCAGAGTTTAGAAATCTAATTACTGCCCTAGGGATGGGAATAGGGGAAAAGCTTGACCCAGAAAGACTTCGCTATCATCTAATCATTATTATGTGCGACGCTGACGTAGACGGAGCCCACATCGCCACCCTTCTTTTAACTTTCTTCTATCGATATTTGCCCGAAACCATTGAAAAAGGACATTTGTATCTTGCCCAGCCACCTCTATATAAAATCTCTGCAAATAAAAAAGCCCAATATGTTTATGCCGAAGAAGAAAAAGAGCGAGTTTTGGCAGAAATTGGCGAAGGGGCAAATATACAAAGATACAAAGGGTTGGGAGAAATGAACCCTGAACAATTATGGGAAACAACCATGAATCCAAAAAATCGAGTATTAAAAAGAATCGGTATTGAAGACGCCCAAAAAGCGGATCAGGTCTTCTCAACCCTGATGGGTGAAGAGGTGCCGCCAAGAAAAAGATTTATCCAGACTCATGCTAAGTTAGCTGATATTGATATATAAAAAATGGACAAAAAAGAGAAAAATACAGAAAATACAAAGCCGGCAGTCGAAAAACTCGACATTGGTAAAGTTCACAACGTAGACATTGTCAAGGAAATGCAAAAATCGTATCTTGACTACGCAATGAGTGTGATTGTTTCCCGAGCCTTACCGGATGTCCGAGACGGTCTTAAACCAGTTCACAGACGTATTCTTTTCGCTATGCAGCAAATGGGACTATCTCCAGGAGGAAGATACACAAAATCGGCGAAAGTGGTCGGAGAAGTACTAGGTAAATATCATCCCCATGGAGATTCGGCCGTGTACTACGCAATGGTAAGAATGGCTCAAAATTTCTCACTGAGGTACATGCTTATTGATGGTCAGGGAAACTTTGGCTCGATTGACAATGACCCTCCCGCAGCGATGAGGTATACAGAATGTCGACTGCCAAAAATTTCTCAAGAAATGCTTGCCGACCTTAAAAAGGAAACTGTTGATGAAACACCCAATTTTGACAACACCCTAAATGAACCAACCGTTCTACCTGCAAGACTTCCCAATCTTTTATTAAATGGCGCTGACGGGATTGCCGTTGGCATGGCAACAAAAATTCCTCCTCACAATCTACAGGAGGTAATCAATGCCGCCATGGTAATGATTGAAAAAGGAACTATCGAAGAACCTGCCGAGGAAACAGAAATTGAGTTTGAAAAAATAAAAACAAAAGAATTGACCGAAAGAGATCAAATATTAAAAGACGTTTACGCTCTGGAAAGTAAAAAGTTTGAATTCGAAACAAAGGCAACCGTTGAAGATCTCATTGGGTTTATTAAGGGACCAGACTTTCCTACAGGGGGCATGATATATGACAGCGAGGCAATAAAAGAGCTATACACCACCGGAAAAGGAAAAATAGTTTTAAGGGGAAAAGCGGAAATAGAAGAAGCAAAGAATGGGAAAATGGTAATCATCATCTCAGAGATTCCTTACCAGGTAAACAAGGCAGAAATGGTGGCAAAAATTGCTCAACTAGCTAAAGACAAAAAAATTGTCGGTATTTTTGATCTTAGAGATGAGTCGGACCGGAAAGGAATACGGGTTGTTGTCGAACTAAAACGAACGGCTATTGCCAGAACCGTCCTTAATAAGTTATACAAGCTAACCCAGCTTCAAACCAGCTATCCAGGCAACATAGTCGCCTTAGTAGACGGTGTTCCTCAGTTGTTAAACCTGCGCCAGATTGTCCTTTTGTTTTTACGTCATCGTCATGAAATTGTTCGCCGAAGAACAATTTTTGAACTCAAGGAAGCCAAAATGCGTTCTCATATTCTTGAGGGCTTGAAAATCGCCTTGGATAACCTAGACGCAGTAATTGAAACTATCAAAAAATC
>CAZAEB010000005.1:0-27219 GCA_964484095.1 uncultured Gammaproteobacteria bacterium | reverse complement strand
GCTTGAAAATCGCCTTGGATAACCTAGACGCAGTAATTGAAACTATCAAAAAATCTAAGTCTGCTGAAATCGCCAAAACCAATCTTATGAGCAAATTCGGCCTCACCAGTCTTCAGGCCCAAGCAATTTTAGACCTTCAGCTTAGAAGATTGGCTGCCCTAGAAAGACAAAGAATCGAAGATGAATATAAAGAAATCAGTAAACTTATTGATGGGCTTATCGCCATTCTCATTAAACCAGGAGAAATGCTGATAGTGATTAGAAAAGAACTTCAAGAAATAGTCGAAAAGTATGGAGACAAAAGAAGAACTAAGGTTTACAAAAATAAAGTTGATGAATTTTCAGACGAGGACCTAATTCCAAATCATGAAAACATTATTAGTATTACCAAAACCGGCTATGTAAAAAGACTTCCTAGGGACACCTTTCGAACACAAAGAAGAGGAGGAAAGGGAACTGTGGGAATGACCAAAAGGGAAGAGGATGAAATTGACCATATGATCTTTGCAGAAACTCATGATTTTATTTTCTTTTTTACCAACAAAGGAAGAGTTTTCAAATTAAGAGCCTGGGAACTGCCAGATGTCTCGCGCCAGTCAAAAGGCCAGGCTATTGTAAATCTTATCAATATTGAACAAGATGAAAGGATCGAGTCTGTCCTGACAGTGAAAAAGAACCAGAAGGGAAATATCGCCATTGCCACCCAAAATGGGCTTATTAAAAAAACTTCTATTGACAAATTTACCAACATAAGAACCTCGGGAATTATTGCTATTAACCTAAAAGACAATGACGAGTTGGTAGATACCAAGCTAACTTCAGGAAACGATCAAATTTTCATGGTTACTCAAAAAGGAAAATGTATTCGTTTTTCGGAAAAGGACGCCAGACCAATAGGCCGAAGCGCTTCCGGAGTAAAAGGAATATCCCTAAAAGACAGCGATCTGCTGGTAAGTATGGATGTGATTCCGGAAAAACTGCCTCAGGTAAAAGACAAGCGTCGCAAGATTTTTAAACATCTTTTGGTGATCATGAAAAATGGTATTGGCAAAAGAACCGATGTTTATAAATATCCTTTGCAAAAAAGAAGTGGGGTGGGCGTAAAGGTGGCTAATATCAACAGTAAAACAGGCACCGTTGCCTGCGCCAGAGTAATTGATCAAGGCGTAGAACAGGTAATAATCACCTCAAAACAAGCTCAAGTAATAAAATTACCAGCAAAAAATATTCCTGTTTTGGGCAGAACTACTCAGGGAGTAATATTAATGAGAATGAAAAAAGGACCGAATAAAGATGTTGTTGCCGCTTTGGCTTGTTTGCAAAAAAGTGGCCTTGATCAAGAGGAAGAAACTAGCAAAGAAAAATAACCTCACCTGTTTCCGCTATGATATTTACCGTGAATCTCTCTTAATCTTTTATTGGTAACATGAGTATATATCTGAGTAGTGCCAACATTCTTATGACCCAAGAGCTCCTGAACCGACCTTAAATCAGCTCCATGAAACAAAAGGTCAGTAGCAAAACTATGCCTAAGAACATGAGGAGTAACCGCAATTACCAACCCAGCCTTCTTTCGGTATTTCTCGATCATTCTTTGAATAGACCTGGCCGTTAACCTAACTGCATCACCGCCCATTGATGGATCAGGTTTTTTTCCGGAATAACGGATAAAAAGAGGCTTGTAATGATCAGTTCTGGCCACCAGATAGCGCTCTAAGAATTTCTGAGCTCTGACACTGATAAACACCAATCTCGGTCTATTTCCTTTTCCTATCACACCCAGTTCCCTGGTTTTAATGTTTATCTGATCTCTGTTTAGGGAAACAAGCTCGCCGACTCTAAGGCCTGTAGAAAAAAGAAGCTCTAATATTGCCTTATTTCTGAGGCCAATTTCACCAGAAAGAGTAGGTTGGTTTAAGAGTCTAATTACCTGATCACTTGTCAGAAATTTAACCTGATGAGACTCGGCCTTAGGAAGATCAATTTTTTCCGGGGACATTACCTTGCGATCGTTTTTAGTCAGCCAGCGCAAAAATGATCTTAGGGCAATCATGTAATAACCCTGAGTAATCTTTTTTAGATAGTTGCCTTCTATGTTTTTTCGCTTTGAAAGGTGAACTCTAAATTTTCTGACATTTTCAGAATTGATATCAAAAAGAGTAGGGGAGCGGCCCAAGCTTTTTTCAAGATAACTGGCTAGAGAAATTAAGTAGTGATGATAGTTTCTAATTGTAAGAGGAGACCGATTTTTTTCGACTTCAAGATAATCAAGAAAACTATTAATTAGCTGGCGAATACTATTAGTCGACTGCATAAACAACTTTAACTAGTTAGTTTTCAAATGTCAAATTGTGCGACACAATTTATTATAATGCCAATCCTTGCCCGAAAAAGCACTACAAGAAAACATATAAAGGTACAGGTGTGTCTCTAAAAACGTCTTAAAACAGCTCTAATGAAACCACCTGCCTGGCTTATGCCTAATATCAATATAAAATATGCTTCTAATTGAAAAAGTCCTTAAAAAGCCAAAAAAGAGGAGCGTCAGCAACACTAAAGCCTATCTGTCTACAAATCATTATTCTAATAAATAAGTTAAGTTATTTTAATAAAACATAATCATTAGTCAAAATAAGAAAAAACATAAAAGACAAAATATTTAATAAAAACAGGCCTCTTCTTCTTGTCACTACTTACCGGTTCGTAAAAGAATCATTGTGCGACATAGTATTCTTTCTATTCCCTAGTTTTCAGGGAAGAGAGATAATTCTTTCACTGCCACTTTTCCAAGAACCTTCTAAACCTCTTTTGTATTCTTACATTGCAAGACAAAGAATAATAAAGTTATCCACAAATAATCATATTCTATATATACCAGTCCTCCGGGGAGTTAAGTGATCAAACTATATCAATAGTACTACTTTAAATATTCCCAATCCTAAGGGGTTATATCTTTACGTATATGTGATTGGCAATCCGACTATATAACTGCTAGGATCTGATTAGGCGTGAAAACAGGCCTATAGTTTTTGTGAAAATACAGTAATATTATAGGCTACATAATGCTAATTATAGGATACTCCCCTCTCCCCTAGCCTAAGCATCTAAAAAAAATTAAAATAATTTTTTTTGCCTCATCTACTGGTTTGCGGTTAAAAAAAGCGCGACAAATATTCCCAGTCCTATCGCAATATATTCCAGAAGGGTTCTTTTAAACAGTCTCTCCCTTATCTTCGCCTGAATTATTCCTCCTAAAACGTACGTCATGCTTACCAAATACAAAGAAGCCAGTCCGACTCCCACGGGCCAAAAGGAAATGGCAACTGCTAACTCGGCTACAAGCAAACTAGCCACTAGTACGTAAACAAAAAAGTTTTTGTTTTCAGCTTCAGCTATCGCTGTTGACCAAAAAAGATGATAAAAAATTATAAAACTACCTATAAAAATCAAAAAACCATTTATCCAAGGTGAATACTTTAATGAAAATATACTATTGAAGATTGAGAAACCAATCAACAAGGAAAGAAGAAACGCGGTAACGGAGGCGGCTCGATAAAGAGGCACCGTCTTATATTTGATAGTGACAATAAATACATTCTCTGTTAAAAGTGAAGCGTAAAAACCGCCTACTAAAAGAAAAAACAAAACAATTTCTACTAATAGCGAGGCTCGAATAAGAGGAGAGATAGAAAGAATCCCGACTGCAAAAAAACTCGGCAAAATGCTTACTGTGGCTACTTTTTGAATGCTTCCTAACTGTTTGCTATAAAGAACCAGGTTTACCAGAAGAGAAACAAAAAACAAGATAGCTTCTCCCCAAAACCCTAGATCCCACGCAGAACCAAAAAGACGAATCAATAAAAAAACTGCTCCCACTACCAATGAAGCGATTACAAACTGTCTTCTTTTGTCCATAAGACTAAATCACCAAATTAGTAAAAACTCGACTAACATCCTCGTTTTCATCAAACTGATCAAGAAAACTTTCCACTTGAGCTTTTTTTTCATCCTCTAGCTCAACTGGATTTTTTGGAACCATTATTACAGCCCAAGAGAAAGACTCCTTTTTCATCTTTTGACAATAACTTTTAAATGACTCAATTTTATCTGGAGAAAGATGAAACGTTGCCGACTTTCCTGTTTGACGAAAATCTAAAACATCATTATTTAATAATTTTAAAATTTCATTCTCTTCTATTTCATTTATCTTAACCTCTCCCCTTCTCTCAAACTGAAAAGCCACCGATCCTGGCTCAGCAATACTTCCGCCAAATTTGGCAAAAATATTTTTAACTCCTTGAACCGTTCGCTGACGATTGTCACTTAATACCTCAATCATCACCGCTATTCCTCCCGGCCCATAACCTTCAAGAAAAAACTCTTCCATATTACTGTTCTTTTTATCTCCCTTATCCTGAGCTCTTTCTATGCTGTTTTTGGGCATACTGGCAGCCTTGGCTTGGGCAATTGCCATTCTTAAGTGTGAATTAATTTCCGGATTGCTCGAGCCTCCCTCTTTTACAGCAATGGTTATTGCTTTTGCTAATTTCCCAAAAGCTTGGCCTCTTTTTTTGTCTTCTGCACCTTTTTTCCGCTTTATATTCTCCCACTTTGAATGTCCAGACATAAGATATTCTATCCTTTTAGGTAGTTTTTTTCAATCCAGAAAGATACTCATCACCTAAGTATAAATTGATATCGGTAAAATCGAGAAAGCTTTTTTCATCAACAATTTCTACAGGACAATCAACAATTTTCTTAATTCTTTCAAGTGTTTTTGTATTCAGTTGCTCATTTGTTTTGATTTCTATCCTGCAATTTTTTTCGTCATTCTCATCATTGCCAACCTTAACCACCCAAAAACCACTGTTAGAAAATATTCTTGCCGTTTGAGATGCCAGTCCTTTTTCATGGGTAGTATTATATATGCCCAAACTATAACCCTCTTCTTTCAGACTGGAGTCGGAAAGGTATGATTGAGACCATTCGTCCCAACTGTCTAGATCGAGAAACCAGTCTTTAGCCAAACTACCCTCTTTCCTACTAACAACTAAACCAAGATCTACTGTATTTTTATACTGCCAATAAAGATGTCTGTTTTTCAAAAATCCTGATAATAAATAAATATTAAGTTTATCTTCTCCGCTTGCAATTGTGTCTACGCCTATTATTGAACGCTGAACAATCCCAAAAATAAATCTTGGCATATCAGTAGTAATTTTAGGGAGTTCTTTTTCCTCGTAATTCAGCCAATAGTCGATTGGAATTCCAAAAAAATATTCAACGCTCTTAACAAAAATTTCCGGTTTGTTCTCTTGCACCGCTAGACCATGTAAATTCCTAAATTTAAACTGGCCATAACCACCAAAAGCGTCAACCAATAGATCCTCGGGAAAATCAACCAGAAAAATAGTCTCTTTGTTAGGATCAGCAACAAGAAGAACAAACTTTTCTTTTAGTCTAATTAGAATGTTTAACTGCGTTTGGCGGTCCCATCGCTGAGCAGTTATCCTAATCCCTGTAGAAACAAAAATTACCAATACAGCAAGAAGTATTGTGAACCCAAAATACCTAATCCACAAAAATGATTTTTTCACCTTTGTTTAAGTTTAAAAATAATCACTGCAAGCTGTTTTGGCAAACAAGATTTAAAACCTATTTGATTATTATTGACTGGATGAAAAAAATCAATTGCCGAAGCATGCAAAAATAACCGCGGGCTTGTTAGTTTAGTTTTAAACCCATAGAGAGGGTCGCTCAGTATTGGATGTCCCAAGAAGCGTAAATGAACTCTTATCTGATGAGTTCTTCCGGTTAATGGAAAGGCTTCAATGTAGCTAAACACCTCTCCATTCAGCCTAAACCTCTCTAAAACACGATAATCGGTTTTCGCTCTTTTACCTCCTGGAACAACCGTATATTTCATTCTCGAACGAGCCATTCTTTTAATCGGAGCTGAAACTGCCCCTTCGAAAGGAATATCCCCTACCACTAAAGCAAGATATCTTTTTTTTACCAGTCTTTTCTTAAACTGGCTTTGTAGAATTTTAAAAGCCGTTGGATTTTTAGCAACCAATACCAGTCCCGAAGTATCTTTATCCAGGCGGTGAACAATTCCCGCTCTTCTTGAAAATTCATCACAGCCACTTTTAAAATAATCTTTAGGGAAAACATTTAATTCCAGCCATTCCTGAAGTGTTGGTTTCCCTTTAGATCCAAAACATCTTAAAGTGATTGCTCCGCTGCATTTTTCAACAACTAGAAAATCTTTTTCTTGATGAAGAATTATATTATCTCTCACTCTTCTTTTTGCAGTTAACGCAAACTGTGGTTTCCGGAAACGTCATCAATCTTTTTGTGTCGATAAACTTGCCACACTTTTCACATATCCCGTATTTGCCAATTCTTACCCTTGTAAGGGCTTTTCTCACTTGAATAGTTTTTGCCTCTAAATGGCGCAAGATTGCTTCGTTGCGAGCATGACCAAACTGTTCGGCGGCATCAGTATCAATCGCCGCATTATCAGATATACGAGATGTATCATTAAATGGATCATTGCTTTTGGCTTCTTTCTTTCTCAAGCTAAGCTTTTTTAACTCATCTTTAAGAAATTTATTTATCGGTTTTAATACTGAAAGAGGAAATTTAAATTGAATAGGATTATTTTTCTTTTTCATTTTTTAATTATATCAATAAATTAACGGCTTTTTTTAATCTTCTTCCCCGAGAGAAAATACACTCCCATTAAACTTGCCAGTAATACTACCACATTTAAAACTAACTGCCAATACGAAAAAGCCGACAAAATAAAATCAAGAATTATGGCTAGAAAAAAATACTCGGCAACAACGGCAAAAAACAAAAATCCAGCCTTGCCGCTGCTATACCAAACAAAAGAGCGGTACCTTGACAAAAAAAGACTTGAGATTAAAATAATTATAAAAATGACTCCCCTGCCTAAAAAAACTGTTTGGGCAGTGGTAAAAAAAAGGCTCAAGTTAACAAGTAGGGATATAACAGAAACCGGAAAAACTAACTTTTCAAGAAAATACCAAACAGATAGGCGAAAACCACGATAGACTACACTCATATAAACAGCCATTGAGGCAAGACCTCCTAAAAAATTTATCCTTCCCAAACCTTGAAAATTTAACCAGTTTTTTATGTCAAAACCATAATCGTCAATATTTAAAAAAATATTAACCAGTCTGCCGCCAATGAAAAAGGCCAACACGGTTCCCAAGCTGAGTCGAACAATATCTTCATGGTCATGGTCTTTGTTAAGCGCTATCCAAACAAGAAAAAGATATAAAACCAAAGATATTGCTGCCGTTAACCCAAAGGGAGTAATTGTCACCTCACCAAAGTCAAGCTTGTCCATTTCTCGATAATAATACCATAAAATTGATTTAGCCCCGAGGACAGTTTAAAATATCAGTTAGCTCGCCGCGGTGGTGAAATTGGCAGACACGCAGCTCTCAAAAAGCTGTCTTCTTTGCGAAGGTGTCGGTTCGACTCCGACCCGCGGCACACACTAGTCTCTTTTTCCTTCTAGATTAAAAAAACTTATATACTTAGGATTAAAAAACAAGCCAAAATCTCCCACTGGACCGTTTCTGTGTTTAGCAATTTCACAAGTAATCGACTCCCTATTTTCTTCATCTTCTCTGTATAAAAACATCACTACGTCGGCGTCTTGTTCTATCGAACCGCTGTCTCTTAAATCTGAAAGCCTTGGCCGCTGAGTTCCTCTTGACTCCACTCCTCTAGAAAGCTGAGAAACGGCAAGAACAGGAATCTTAAGCTCTCGGGCCAGATTTTTTAATCCTTGAGAAATTTCTGAAACCTCTTGAACCCGATTATCTATCCCCGACCTTCCCCTAACAAGCTGGAGATAATCAACAATTATCAGCTTAAGCTCGCTTTCCATCTGAAGCCGCCTTGCCTTTGTCCTGATTTCTAATACCGACAATCCAGGAGTATCGTCAATATATAAAGGCACTTCGGCTAAAACTCCCATTGCTTCCGATAGATTGTTAAAGTCTCCCTCATTAAGTTTAGCCGTTTTCATTTTCCAGGAATCGATTTGGGCCTGTCTAATTAATATTCTATCGACAAGCTCTTCCTGACTCATCTCTAAAGAAAACATACAGGTTGGCAGTTTTTCTTCCACAGCAACATGACGAGCAAGATTTAGGGCAAAAGCAGTTTTACCTACTCCCGGTCTGGCCGCCAGAACAAGCAGGTTACTGTTTTGCATCCCTGCCAAAATATTATCAAGATCGCTAAATCCAGAAGGAATTCCCCGAAGCCCACTGCCTAGTTTTTGAAGTTCATCAAGCCGGTCGAAACTTTCTGCCAAAGCTTCTTTTAAAGATACAGGCACTCCTTTTATATGTTTTTGAGAAAGAGAAAATATTGCCTGTTCCGCTTTATCTATCGCCTGGTCAGCAGTAGAACCCTCATCAAAAGCAACTTCATTTATTGTCGCCGCGGCAGTTATAAGCTCTCTTTTAGTGTAAAGATTTTTTATTATATCTGCATAGTAGACTGAATGAGCGGCAGTGGGAACTGAATTAGCAAGCTTCGCAAGATAAGACCTTCCCCCGATTTTAGATAAAGATTTTTTCTTTTTTAAGATCTCAGCTACAGTAACCAGATCTACAGGAATTTTTTCCTCATAAAGCTCCATTGCCGATTCAAATATCTTGGCGTGGTTTTTGTCATAAAAATGATCGAGTTTAACCTTATCAGCTATGGTTACTATGGCATCCTTATCAATCAATATCGCCCCTAGAAGAGACTTCTCTGCCTCTTCCGATTGGGGGGGCAGCTTCAATGGAGTGGTTTTTTTGTTACCTTGCGGCATGCTAGATCTTAGGCTTTAAAAGATGAACTTGTGTTTCCTCAGAAAGATTTTGTTTTTCAATTTTCAAAAGTTCCAAAGGAGAGATGTTTTCCAAATCAAGAATGTCAAGAATTTTCTTGGCCCATGAAAAAGACAGAAGTTCTTTTTTATCTACCTTAGATGAACAGTACGGAATTAAAACTGAAGGAGAGATTTTTCCCAATATTTCCTTGGAAAGATCAGCGTTGTCACTACCAAAAAAAACAATGTCTATTCCTTGAAAGTCATCACCCAATTTTGCAATTCTTTTTTTGTCAACATTGCCAAGAAAAACCATTACCAATCCATTCATCTTAAACCAATATCCTCCCGGAAAACCCAAGACCTCTACTTCGCTAATCTCATATTCTCCCGGTCCGGTAACTAAAAATGGGCTACTTCTTCTCTTGCTGGAAATCCTAGCCAATGTACCGCTATCAACATTTTTTTCGGCTATCACTATCTCGGCAGTTGTTTTCGGAAAAGAAACATTTGTCTCTTTTTGTGAGAAAGGATAGGTAATAATACTGGTTGCACCGGCCCTAATGCGAAAACTTTTCCATCCTAAGCTTCTAATCTCCATTTGGATAAGAATAACACTCAAAGAGAAAAAATACAAAAAATTTCCCCTTGACACAATGGCAAGCCCAAGCTATATTATCTTTAAAGAGGTCTTTAAAAAAAAAGAGTCTTTTAACCCTTTGAAATGAAAAAAGAAGTACTTTTATCTATTATTATAGGAATCATTCTTGGTTTCGGAATTATGGGAATCGGCTGGATAAATAGAAGCGGAGGTTTCTCAAACCTTTCCCAAAAGACAGACGTTATTCCTTCCGTCTCCCCCACTCCAACCACAACCCAATCGATAGAACGTACAGAAAAGATTCAACTATCTATTACTAAACCAGAAAACGAGATCGTAGTTTCCCAAGAAAAATTAGATATTTCTGGAAAAACACAGCCCCTTGCAACCGTTGTGATAATATGGGAGGAGGGCGAAGACATCCTCGTTGCTGATGAAGAAGGGGTTTTTGAAACTCAGATAAGTCTGCTGGGTGGACCCAACGAGATAGAAATTACTGCTTACGGCGATAATGATGATGAAACTAAAAAAATACTCACAATTACATATTCAACCGCAAAGTTTTAATTACTCAAATTAGATGAAGTCTAAAAAATTAGCCGGAATTGTCGTTGCATTGCTTCTTGTTACCCCATTCTTTAATATTCCTCTTGTTTCCGCCCTAGAAATGCAAGCAACCGAAGCAGCCAAAACTGTTGAAGAGAAAATTCAAGGCATTCGTGAAGAGGTAAAAAAGGCGGTTGAAGAAAAACTGCAAGAGGTTATCGATCAAGAAATCAAAAAGGGCTGGGTAGGAATAATTAAAAGTAAAGACAAAACAACCCTGGTCATTGAGGATAAACAGGGAAATCAAAAGGAAATACTATATGATAACGAAACCACAGTTATTGATGAGAACAGGAAAAAACTCACTATTGAGGAGTTAGTTGTTGGGAAAAATGTTTTAGCAATGGGATATTTACAATCATCCAAAACATTAGAAAGTAAAAGAATTATTTTTATCAAAGAAACTGAAAAAAGCGAAGCCTACAGCATTATCGGAGTTATCTCAGATAAATCAAGAGAAACAAAATTAATTGCCATTACTCCCACTAAAGACAAAGAAAGAGTGGTGGAAATAAATATTGAAACCAAAACCGGGATAACTCTTGAAAATAATAAACCAGGCTCGTACAACGATTTAGAGATCGGACAAAAGATTGTCATTGTTTTTTCAAAAACAAATACGGAAAATGTCGCAAAGATATTAAAAGTCATCTCCGAAAAATAGGCTCAATTTTATGAAAACCAACTTAAAAACCTTAAAGGGATTTCGCGATCTACTGCCCTTAGATACGATCATAAAACAAAAGGCAGTCGAAAGCCTAAAAACCACTTTTGAATCCTTTGGTTTTCAACCTCTAGAAACTCCCACAATAGAATATGCAGACACTTTACTTGGAAAATATGGAAAGAGCGCTGAAAAGCTGGTCTACACCTTTAAGGACAAGGGTAATCGCAAGGTAGGCCTTAGATATGACCTTACCGTTCCAATCTGCAAAGTTATGGCCATGTATCAAAATCAACTTTCCCCTCCCTTCAAGCGATATCAAATTCAAAATGTTTTTAGAGCTGATAAGCCACAGCGAGGAAGGTTTAGAGAATTTACCCAGTGCGATATCGATATTTTTGGTGTTCCCTCCCCAATGGCCGACGGAGAAATAATCACCACGATATACACAGCTTTAAAAAAACTTGGCTTTAAAGAATTTGTCACAAGTATTAATTCAAGAGATATTTTGTTTGCAATACTAGAAAGATCAGCTATCAATGATAAGAAAAGTCAGCTTGCGGTACTACAGATAATTGACAAGCTTGATAAAAAACCAAAAGAGGCGGTGAAAGAAGATCTAAGCAAGGTAATTTCCTTGGATAAAACCAATATTGTTTTGAAGGAAATAAAAAAAGCAAAACCAAATAAAGACTTGGAGGAAATATTTGAATTCTTAAAGCTCTCAAAAATTCCTAGCAGCTACTACAAATTCAACCCCTCCATGGTCAGGGGCCTTGATTATTACACCAGAGCTATTTTTGAAACCTCAGCTTCTAAACCAAAAATCGGTTCAATTACTGGAGGAGGAAGATACGACAACCTAATTTCCCAACTAGGAGGTCCGGATATTACCGGAACCGGAACCACTATTGGCTTGGAAAGAATTATTGAAACAATAAAAGAGAATAATCTATGGAAAAATTCACCTGCAAAAAAAAGCCTTCTTGTTACTATTTTTTCTCCTGAGCTAAAAGCAAATTCTATTTCTTTAGCTCAAAAACTGCGCAACAATAATATTGACGTTGAGCTTTATCTTGACGCCAATGCAAGACTAGAAAAACAATTTAAATACGCTGACCGTAAAAACATTTCTTGGGTAGCAATTATTGGTCCAGACGAAGCAAGCAAAGGTTTAATTGTTTTGAAAAACCTTACCAGTCGTTCTCAAAAGACGCTATCACAAAAAGAGCTAATTAAAACTCTTAAAGAATAATTCCCAAGTCACCATCAATTACGTTTTTTAACTGCCTCCAACTATTTCCGGTGCGATGATCAGTAACCCTATTTTGAGGATAGTTGTAAGTGCGAATCTTTTCTGACCTATCCCCTGTACCCGCTTGACTCCGATGTCCGGAAACCATTTTTTGCTTTTTATCTTCCTCTGCTTGCCACAACTTACTGCTAAGCATGTTTAAGGCTATCTGTTTATTAGCTTCCTGGGTCCTTTCTCGAGAACTTTCAATTACTATCCCTGTAGGAATGTGTTTTAATCGTACCGCCGTAGATACTTTATTTACGTTTTGCCCACCCTTTCCGCCAGCTCGATAAAAATCCCACTCAATCTCGTCATTGTTTATTTTTACTTCAGAAGACGAGACCTGAGGCATAACTACCACCACTGCCGCCGAAGTATGAAGCCGTCCTCTCTTTTCAGTTGTCGGTACTCTTTGAACACGATGAACTCCTGTTTCTTCTTTTAGAAGATCATAAATTCCTTGACCTTTTATTTTAATCATCGATTCATCAATTTGAGAAATGGAAAAATTTTTGCGGTTACAATACCTAATGTACATTCTGAGAAGATCATCGGCCCAAAGCCTTGCCTCTCCCCCACCCGTTCCAGGCCTGACTTCTAAAATCGCTGTATTGGGATTTATTATCATACCTTTATCTTACTTCCTTTTACCGCCTTAGCCCTTCTCTCTTCAAATTTGTCTATTCTCCCCTTAACATCAATAAACTTTGACTGGCCGGTAAAAAAAGGATGACAGGCAGAACAAATCTCTACATTAAGCTCTTTTTTTGTTGAACCGGTGTCAAAAACATTTCCGCAGGTACAGGTTACTTGACAATTATCGAAATATTTTGGATGTATTTTTTGCTTCATCGCAGGTTATTATACCGCATATAGGAACAAAAACAAAACTAGTCCTGATCTCTTTCTTCCAGCCTTATTTTAAGCAACTTTTCCTCTCCCTGGCGCCAAATCTTCAATTCCAACTCGTCATCAACTTTTTTTTGGTTAATGATCTTGGCGATTGTCTCTTCTTCATCCAACCGATTCCCATCAATATGAGTAATAATATCTCCAACCCCTACTCCTCCTTTTTCAGCAGGAGAATTAATAATTACTTCTCTTATATATGCTCCCTGGGGAACCTCATTAAGCAGCGCTGATTGACGAGAAATTATCTGATAATGAACACCCAAAAACGGGCGCGAAAACTGACCGGTAGTTTTAAAGTTATCCAAAGACTCTTTAATCACATTTATCGGAATGGCAAAACCAATATTCTGTCCTCCCTGAGCAACAGCAACATTAACACCGATGACCTGCCCGGCCGAGTTGAGCAACGGTCCCCCAGAATTACCAGGATTAATGGCCGCATCGGTTTGAATCACATTGTCGAGCCGCTCTACTCTGCCAGCATATACCGACCCGGCAGTAATGCCTCTTCCTAAACCAGAAATTACCCCGGTAGTAATTGTGTGGCGAAATTCTCCCAAAGCGGTGCCAATGGCTATCGCTAGTTGTCCAACTTTAAGATTGTCAGAATTTCCCAACTCAAGACTAGGAAGATTAATTCCCTCAACTTTTAATATCGAAATATCGTTTACCGGATCCCGATAAATGTTTGAAACTTCAAAAACCTCGTCATCGGCATTAATCACCCGATAGGTTGCCTCAACATCATCAACTACATGTTTATTAGTAACAATCAGTCCTTGTTGACCGTCAATCACAAAGCCGGTGCCAATATCCTGCTCAATTTTCTGTTCTTTTGTTTGGAGATCAAAAAATCCAAAGGGGTCAAAAGGAGATGAGTTAAATATGTCAGCAACTGTTTCTACCTTGCTAATACTAACAGTAACTACTGAAGGAGCAGTTTTCTCGGTTACCTCAATTATTGCCGATTCTTCCTGAAGAATTTTTTGGCTAATCGTCTCTATTTGATTGTTTTTGCTAGATAAAAACAAATTGTCCAAAAAAGAAATTTCAAAACTAGCGATTATTACTGCCCCGCCTATTACGGCAACCACAAAAAACACTCCCAAGACAAAACCAAATATCAGATTCTTTAATTTAATACTCATATGCAGTTTTTTATAACTTTAATACTTCTTCTTTCGCTTTTTCAAGAATTTTGTCCACCTCTTGGTCTTCCTCATCGACAACAATATCCGGAATTATCCCCTCTTTGTCTATACTTTTATCCCCAGGAAGAAGCCAACGAGATACGGTAATATGCAATCCTGCCCCCCCAGGCAATGAGGTCGGTTCCTGAACTGTCCCCTTGCCAAAAGTTGTTTTTCCAATCACTAATCCTCTGTCATAATACTGAAGAGCGCCGGCAAGTATTTCTGCTGCTGAGGCCGAACCCTCATTGACTAAAATGACTAACGGGACCTTTAAAAGACTACCTTTTCTACTTACCCTGAAAACATCTTTCTTTCCCGAAGAATATTCCTGTTCGACCACCACTCCACTATCAATAAACTCTCCGGCAATATATACAGCGCCTTGAAGGTATCCACCCGGGTTATTTCTCAAGTCTAAAACTACTCCGCCAAAAGAACCACTCTCTAAGCGAACTACCACCTCGTTCACCCAAGAATCCCATTGCTGATACATGACATCACTAAATTGAAGAAGATGGAGATAGCCAATTTCCTTCCCATCTACCCTTAACCATTGAAAGCTCAAACTAGGAATAGCAATTCTTTCTCTGACAATCTCTTTATCGAAAAACTCATCATTTCCCTCTCTTGCTAAAGTTAGGGTTACCCTAGACCCTTCGGGTCCTCTTATTAGTTGAACCGCCTCAGGAAGAGTTATTCCCTGAGTGGCAATATCAACATTTTTATTCTCGTCTTTAATTCCTAGTATTAAATCACCGGCCAATACCCCCGCTTTTTGAGCCGGAGTATCATCTAGAGGAGAAACTACTGCCAAAGTCCCTTCTTTATAACCAAGTCTTATTCCCACCCCTCCAAACTCACCATCTAAATTTTCATCTTTTACTTTATTCTCCTCGGGAGGAAAAAAAACGGTGTATGGGTCTTTTAGAGAAGATACCATTCCAGAAATTGCTCCATAAACCATCTCTTCTGGTTCAATTGACTGATGGTCAATGTGTTTATCCTCAAGTATTGACCAAACCTGCCAAAATAAGGAAAGGTCTGTCTTTTCTCTAGAGCTTAAAACATCCTTGCTTTGGTTTTTTATCCCTAGATTAAAACCTACAAATCCAGAAAACAAAACGATTGTTGCAATTAATACAACACTCCTTACTTTAAACAACAACTTATTCGTTTTGACTTCTGGTTCTTTTTTGATCATAGAGATATTTTAAAACTAGCTTATACAGATTAATAGCTGACCATTGGCGCTGTCAAGAAGAACTGAACTGCCAGAAAACTCTGCAAGCTTATTTCTTACTGCTTCCTTTTCAATTTTAAACAACAAAGATGGTTTTTCTAGCCTGCAAACATCACTAGAAATCTCAAAACTTAAAAACCCCCTTACTCCTAAAACAATTCCTTTTTTTATATGCAAAGAGGTAAGTTTATCAATGAAAAGTATTTTATTTTCAATATTTTCCGGCAAAGATAATTCTCCTTTGCCAATTACCATCAACTCTCCCCAATCCCTGCCTTTTCCAACCGCCTCTCCAATTATCCGATAGGCGCCAAACTTTACTTTAAGTCTTTCTTTTTCTGCCTCAATTACCTCTCCCGTTACCGGAGAAATGATCTGTTTTTCTTCCTTACCAACAGCAATTTTTATTTCACCTGTAAGATCACTAAAACTTTCAAACAAACCGGAAACTGGAGAAAAAAGCTTCTTGACTTTAAGAGGAAAAGCCCTTATCAGGATTAAACAATCACCCTTTTTGATCCTGTCGCCTTTTTTGACTAAAAGTCCTTTACTGATCGTTTTGGGGTCGAGGGAAAGCTCAGCGCTGGCGTTTATTTTTTCGAGCAGTGTTTTCTTTTTTTGCGCAATCGGCTGATCTTTTTCAATCTTGTCACCCTTTCCCACTAAAAGCACTGTACCGCTGTTTACCTTTACCGACCATACTGATTCAACCTTAACAATAGGCTTTTGATCTGATTTTGCCACTTTGAGTTTTTATTATTGATTGCTAATTACAAAAGGAATCAAGGCCATATGCCTTGCCTGCTTAATAGACTCTGTTAATCTACGCTGGTGCTTAGCGCAAATTCCAGTTCTTGTTCTTGGCAGTATTCTCGCTCTTGGCGAGAGAAGTTTTTGCAACGATTGAATATCCTTGTAGTTGGGTTCTGTTTTAGTCTGACAAAAAACACAAGGCCTGTTTACTTTTCTTACTAATTTAATTTTTCTTCTTTCTCTTGCCATAATTTTACTGTTTAATATTTAAAAAGGCATATTCTCGCCGTCCTTAGAATCACCAGCTGGCTCTTTCTTTTCCGGCTGTTTTTCTTTTTTTTCCTGATCCTCCTGTCCATCAACATCAAATTGAACATCGCTCTTTTCTGACGACTCACCTTCTGTTCGACGGGAATCAAGAATGGTCATATCTTCAATAACAATTTCAGTAATTTGTTTTTTTACCTCATCACTGCCAACATACTCTCTGTATTGAATTCTTCCCTCAACATATACTCTTCTTCCTTTAACCAGTAGTTGAGAGCACAGTTCAGCTAACTTGTTCCAAGCAATAATTCTATGAAACTGAGCGTCATCTCTTGTCTCTCCTGATTTTGTTGTCCAACTTCTATTGGTAGCAATTCCAAGAGTACAAACCGCCACCCCACCAGGAGTATATCTAAGCTCCGGATCTCGAGTAAGATTACCAATCAACATTACCTTATTAAGACCTCTGCTTGCCATATTCCCTCCTTATTAACTTTTAACCTTAACCATTAGGTGTCGAATAATCTCCTCTTGGCGACTTAAAAATGTGTTGAGGTTTTTTAAAGTTGGACCTTGAGGAAAAGACAGCTCCCATAAATAGTATTTTCCCTGCTGATATTTTTTAATCGGATATGCCAAAAGCTTTTCCCCCCAGTCGTTATCTTTTTCCACTTTTCCGCCTGCACTTTCTATCTCTTTTTTAAGAGAAGCAAGAGTTTTTTTGATTTTTGGTGAAGCAAGATCTGGTTTTACGATAAATACAAACTCATATTTCTTCATTTTTGTTCCCTAAAAAACTTTTAAAGTATACGATCAAAGCTAATCAAAGTCAACCGACAAAGGCTTAATTTTTAATCTTCCGCCGCTATCTTCTACAGAAAATCCCATTTTTTCAATATAGCCTCTAATTTTATCAGCATCTTTATATTTTTTCTTTCTCCTAAGCCCCTCTCTTTCTTCGGCTAATTTTCTTATTTTTTCAGGCACTTTAAATTTATAGTTGTCCAAGCCAAGACCCATAACCGAGTCAAAATCCAATATTAAACTTAGTTTGGAAGAATTACCCAGGTCTTTTGCCGCCACCACCTGCCAAAGTAAGGCAAGAGCCTGAGGAGTGCCAATATCATTATTTATCGCTTTGGTAAATTTTTTTATATATTCCTCCTCTTTTTCTTCCGCTCTTCTCTCTGTAGATTTTTTCCATTTCAAAACCAGCATGCGAAGTTTATTTAATGCCCGCTGTGAATCAGCCAAAGACCTAAAAGTAAAATTCAAATTACTTCGATAATGATTTGTCAAACATAAATAACGGTAAGAAAGAGGGTCATAACCTTGTTTAACAAGATCTTTCATTAGATACATCGTTCCATTTGACTTACTCATCTTTTTGCCATTAACTAAATTGAAGCGAACATGAATCCAATATTTAACAAACCTTTTACCTTTGCCAATTACTGCCTCTGACTGAGCTATTTCATTTTCATGATGAGGAAAAATATTATCCTCTCCTCCGGTGTGAACATCTATCTGATCACCTAAATGAGCCATACTCATCGCTGAACACTCAATATGCCAGCCCGGATACCCAACCCCCCAGGGAGAATCCCATTTCATTAGATGTTTATCGTCTTTTATCCAAAGTGAGAAATCGTAAGGATTTTTCTTGCCAGCAATAGGCTCCAATCTAACCCCCACCAACAGCTGATCCAGTTTTTTTCCAGAAAGTTTTCCGTAATTTTTGAATTTTGAAACATTAAAACAAATCCTGTCATCTAGCCTGTAGGCAAATCCTTTTTTTTCAAGTTTAGAAATTAACTCTATCATCTGGGGAATATAATCGGTAGCCTTACATGTAATCTTAGGGTCAAGAATATTAAGTCGCTCTCTATCTTTAAAAAATGCCTTAGTATAATGTTTGGCAATTTCTTGAGGCGTTTTTCTCTCTTTTCTGGCAGTAACCTCTAGTTTATCCTCACCTGTATCACCAGCAAGAAGATCGTCTTCCGTTAAATGACCAACATCGGTAATATTCATAACCTGATTAACATCATAGCGATTATATTCGAAAATACGGCGCAGAAAATCAGAAACGCAATATCTCCATAAATTACCTATGTGAGCATAAAAATATACTGTCGGGCCACAATCATACATGAGCACTTTTCCCTCACTTAAGGGCTCAAATTCTTCTTTTTTTTTGGAAAAAGTGTTGTGTAAAATAATCTCCATTATCCTATCCTTTTTTTGGCCATCTCTTTTGTTCCTACCGCTTTTGGGGAAAGCGCTGATCCTCGAGAAGGTTTCGATTGGGGAATTATCTCCTGAGCATCAGTCTTGGCTTCTTGCTGTTCCCTCTCCCTTTCTTCCTGTAGTTTTCTTAAAAATTCCCCTTCTTGCTCATCTTCCTCTACTGTCTTTTTTTCTCGTCTGACCTGGGTAATTTCTGTTTCAACATCACGCCTTTCCGACTGTTTTGGAGCTGGACCTGTTTCATTGTTTATCTGCTGAGAAAGCCTATTAATCTCATCTTGCTCCCTAGCTCTATCAACAGTGGGTTGGGGACTAGAAGCAACGACTGGCCTAGCTGTTGGAGAAGAACTACCCGCAGCAGCCGTTTGTGAACCAGCACTAGTGGCAGCTTCAAAGATTCTTCCCGGTTCTTTTGCCACATCCTTAACTGTGTCCCCAACCAAACTTCCTAATCCTTTAACGGTGTTTCCAATTATTTTTCCTGCCATTTTACCTATTATACAAAATTTTAAAACTTCTGTCTTCCTTTGAGAGCTTCTGTAAGAGTACCAGGATCTGCATAGTCAAGATCTGCTCCCAAGGGCAGTCCGTGACCAATTCTGCTGATCTTTATCTCTAAATTGATTTTACCAACTTCTCGCTTTAAGTAAAGAGCAGTTGCCTCTCCCTCCATGGTAGGATTAGTTGCTAAAATTATTTCTTTAACAATGGTTGGCAGTCTTACCCTGTCAATCAGCTCGTCAATATGAAGCTGATCCGGACCAATATGATCTAAGGGGTTTATCACTCCCCCTAAAACATGATAGGCCCCGGTAAAATTGCCAGTCTTTTCTATTGCCAGAATATCTAAAGGCTTCTCGACTACGCAAACAACCGTCTTGTCTCGAGTAGAATTGGCGCAAATCCGACAAGGGTTTTCATCATCAATGTTAAAACATATCGGACAAACAGCCACCTTTTCTTTTATATCTACCAATGACTTAGCAAAATCTACAAGGTAGCTTTTGGGAGTTTGTAAAAGATAAAAAACCAACCTAGCAGCTGTTTTTGGCCCAATTCCCGGTAATCTTTCAAAAAGATTTATCAGTCTTTCAATAGGCAGTGGCAGTCCAACCATGCTAGAAACCTGCCCCCATCGTCTTAAACAAATCTTTGGCAACAACTTGACTTTTTTTAGCAGCCACTTTTTGGGCCTTTTTGATTGCCTTGTTTAAAACACCAACCAAAACCGGCTGAAGTTCGCCGTTAACCACAATTTTGTCCACCTCCAGACCGGCTGACACTGTTACCAAAACATTTTTTTCCTCTATGGTCACCTTGTGCCTTTTTAGTGATTTTTCTATTCTTTTATACTGACCCTTAAGCTTAGCCATCTGTCCAACCGATTTAAATTTATCCAACATGAGTCCTCCTTTTAATTATAATTAACAACTTTAAACTACTACTCGCCAAAAATATCTTTGGCGATATCGTAAAGCTCATCCTCACTTTTTACTTCAGACTTAGGGGCCAGCTTCTCTCCCAAAACACACTTAAGCCTCCAGTCGCACCCAAAAACAGTCCTTAATCCTTCCTCTACAATCTCTCTATTTCTAATATCAGAAAGTCTATCCTTATGGAAGGAATAAAAAACCTCCAAAACAAGATAATTATCCTCTATTCTAACCGGTCGGCAAGCCCTCAATAAGGCTCCCACAGAATGGTTTTTAGGTCTAACAGCCTCCAAAACCTTACCCCAGCTGGCAGCAATTTCAGAAATATCAACATCATTAACCGATCTTGATGATCTTGGCTTTTCTACTTGTTTAAAAACGACTTTCTCATCATTAGTTTCATCAACTGACTTTCTCGCTCCTTTCAAATATGAAACTGCCATCATTTCTAACGGCAGTTGAGACAAAACAGTTGTTTTTTGATCAAAATTTGCTTTAATCGTCAGTTCGTTTAATTCAATTATATCTTCTTCGCTTAGTAAACTGCTCAGTGAAACAACTTCCTTTTCAGGTTTATCAATAGCTCCAAACTTATTTAGCAAAACATCTTTTAAAATATGGGCAATTTTTTTGAGATAGTCTTCAAAATTTACCCCTTTCTCTTCTAGTTCTTCTGCTAAAGACAGCGCTTGGGCTAATTTTTTTTCTGCCAGAAGTGTGAGAAACTGGTCAGGTTTTAATTTATTGAAATGACCTAAAAACCTTTCCGCTTTTTTTAAGTCAATCTTTTTGCCACTTTCTATCCATAACTGATAAAAAACCTTATGAGCGTCCCTAAAACTACCATCTGCCGCCTCAGCAATCATTTCCAACACCTTTTTGTCAACCTTTATCTTTTCTCCTTTGACCACTCTTTCAAGGGCACCGACAATCTCTTCTTTTTTTCCCTTTGGAAATTCAATTACTGTTAATCGGGAAAGGACTGTGTCGGGTATTTTTTCCGGATTGGTAGTGCAAAAGATAAAATAGGCATGGACGGGCGGTTCTTCTAAAGTTTTTAAGAAAGCATTAAACGCCTCTCTGGTAAGCATGTGAACCTCGTCGACTATATATACTTTATTTTTTGACCTCAACGGTTGAAAAGAAATCTTTTCTTTAAGATCACGTATATCATCAATTCCTCTATTTGAAGCCGCGTCAATTTCTAAAACATCTAAACCTGCTCCGCGCTCAATTTCCAAGCAAACGTCACATTTTCCACAAGGATTACCACTCTTTACATTAGGACAGTTTAAAAACTTCGCCAAAATCCTCGCTGCTGAAGTTTTCCCTGTCCCCCTTGGGCCAGCAAATAAAAAAGAATGAGGGGCTTTACCGGATTTAACAATTTTTATTAACTCATCACGAGCATTGATACCATCTAACTCAGAAAACTTTTGTGGTCTGTATTTGAGATAAAAAACGTCCATTTTAAAAAAACTAGTTAATCACCAAATTATTTATTCCGTGCCGCAACAGTTCTTCGATGGATTTTTCCATTAACTGATTTTCTACCATTGCTCTTTGTCTGGCAAGAGGAAAACAAATCATTACGTCGCCTAAAAAAAGATTCCCTGCTGGAGTAATCTCTTTATCACTAGGAAAGCTAAGTACTTCTGGAATATAGTCCATCTGGCGATAGGTTAAATTCAACTCTTTGGCTTTTCTTTTTCCGACAAAAATAATACTCAGCTCTGTTTTATCGCTTAGACCAAAATCGATAAGTATTTTTTCGGCGATACCTCTAACCGCTTTGGTGCTCACCTTATAACGAGGATCTTTTTTTACCTCGATTATCATAAGCTAAGAAAGCTCCTCTTTGACAATTTTCTGAACTAAATCACCATCAGCTTTACCCTTCAATTTTGCCATTGCCTGACCCATGATCTGGCCAAAATTATCAGTCCCAACGCTAGAAATTACCTCTTTGACAATGCTTTTCACGTCTTTTTCAGAAACTTGACCGGGAAGATACTTTTCCAAAAGAATAATCTCTTCGGACTCTTTCTGGGCAAGATCGGTTCTATCGCCTTGCGAAAACATCTTTTGCGCTTCCTTTTTGTTCTTCAATTCCTTCATTAAGATTAAAGTTACTTCCTGATCAGAAAGGTCTACGCCCTTTCTCGATTCTTCTTTTTGAATCAATGAAAGAATGTATCGCAAACTCTCGGAAGTTTTCGCATCTTTTTCTAATATTGATTTGTGAATATCTTTTTTTAGCTGATCAATAATAGTCATGTTAGAAAGTATTAAACACTAATAGCTCAAACGCTTTCTCGCTCTGATCTCCTTTATTTTGTCTTTTTTTTCTATATATCTTTTTCTTGATGGTTTTGTATAGACGGTTTTCTCCTTAAACTTCTCGATTATTCCTTCTTCAATAAACAACTTTCGAAATCGAGCAATCATTTCTTCTTTTGATTCGTCTTTTTTTCTTTTGACTGTTAAGGCCATAAAAACACCACCTCCTTTCAGGTTAACACCTAAGTTTATCGTCAATAGACTAAAATGGCAACAGGTAGTTTGAAGTTTTTTGGCGCGATTTAGTTATTCGCTTGCTTACATTTGATGTAGTCAAGAGTGTTTACAACTCCGTTTTTATCAAAATCATAGGCCGCATTACTGGTTCCCATTTGAGACTCAAAATCGGCAGAAACACAAGCAGTAACAAGCGAACCGGATGAACTAGCTATCGTCGGGGTTGGCAAAATCGGAGCTATTGTCGGAGTTGGCAAAACCTCTGCTACGGCCGGTTTAGTTTTAAAAGAATAAGGAATTCCATTATTATCATAAATAGTCTCCCCTATCTTAATCCTAAAATAGTAAGTTGTTCCTTCTTTTAAGGGAGATAAAACTACCCTGTGAACAGTTGATTTTTGAGTTTCAATTGCCCTCAACATCAAACTTGCCTGATTGGCGCCATATTCAACTATCCCCATTACTTCTTTTTCGCTCTGCCAAGAAATTGTTGCCGAGGCAACATCTGCCTGAACTTTAACATTTTGAGGATCCTCGCCGGCAGCCGCCCCACTCAAATATGTTTTAGCAGCGTTAATCCCAAAAATCGCCCCTATCCCAGTTAGAAAAAGAATCAGGACAATGATTATCGTTTTTAAAGTTTTCTTATTCATTATTTAAAAAATCCCAACTAATAAACCGGCTCCAAGCAAAAGCGCTCCGCCAAGTAAAATAATTAATAGCGGCATTTCCACACCCGATTGGGGAAGCTCACTGGGAGTAGCGGTTGGCGAATCAGGCGCTGAGGAAACGGTTGTTGGAGTTGGTGTCGGTGTTGAAGTTGGAGTCTCTGGAGAAACGGCCCCGATTGTGTATGTTCCAGAACCATTACTGCCACAATCAATAGCATCATCTGAATTTGAATCCCACATGCTGGAATCTTCACTACTGCCCGCTTGGCAAACAAAAGAAGCGGTGGCGTCTCCCTGCGCTAATGCCTCGAAAGTAACTGTAGCCAATTTTCCAGCAGTAGTAACGGTGAAATTGCCTATAGTTGCAAAAGAATATATGGAAATTCTTCCCGTATCGGCATCATCACTATAGCTAAAACCTTGGTAATTCCCACCTGCGGCTTCGTCATAAAAAAAGTTCGCCGCTTCCACCTTGACCACCTCTAGACGAGTATTGTCATAATTGACCAAAGCATCAATAGCAACAATCTCGCTGGTACCCGGATCGGCCATTACCGATATGTCAAACTGATCATCAACCGAGTAATTACCACTAGCCGGATCAAGATATAGTCTTCCTGCCGCAAAAACTGACCTACAAGAGGCAAAAGAAAATAAGAAAAATGATACTAGAAAAATTAAAGTTTTTTTCATTTAAATTTTACTTTGGTACTGTCAATTGATACTGACTTTCCTCAAAAAAAATTTTATCCCCAGTTTTAGCTTCGATAAGTTGAGATCCCGATTGACTTTCAGTTTTCACAATCAGCTTAATAAAAGAAGAACCCTCTTTTATAATCGGCTTTACGCTAAGTGTTAATAAAATTATCTCCTCGCCGGACTTAAAAGAAACTCCGTCTTTTTTGGCCAGCTCAAAAAGAGAAACAACCACCCGATTATCCTCCGGCTGGATTAGCTTTCTGGCTACCGTATCAAAAATATCGGTTATTTTTAAAGATTCTACCGATAACTGCTTAGGGTTATATTCCAACAAAAGATCAAGCCCGTCCAAGCTTATATCCTCAAGAGGACTTACGGTTATAGTCAACTGTCCTTTTTTACCCTGGCTCCAAACGGCGCCAGCATCACTAATTGTTAGCCTTGCTCTTATCTTTTCCTCAGGTAAAGAGGCTACAGAAACATCCTTCGGCTGGCTTAAACCTGTTAATGGCTGGTTTTGACTTTTTGATAACCGGTCGATAATAGTTACGCTTTCATAAATAATAAATAGCGAGAGAGCTAAAATTACCCACCAGCTCTTATTTGAATCTTCTAAAAACTTTTTAATATTCATTTTGGTTAATTCAGAATAGAATAAATTTATAAAGATGACAACCCTTAGTTATCATCATCATATCTCTGACTCATTGTTGATAAAAATAAGGAAATATCTCTTCCGCCAATTATCGCTCCCCCGTCGTCAGACTGATCAAAATCAAGATTGACTCTATCTCGCAAGACAGCATCGGAAGAGTTTAGGGCCGATTTTAAAGCGCTAAAATCTTTCGCATCAACTACCCCATCCTGAACGCCATTTGTGTCTGGAATATCTCCTGCCTCTAAGGCCAAACCGGTAAAATCAAAATCATTAGTTTGATTTATCGTTATCGACTGGCCCCACTGACACCTACCCTGCTGACCATCAGAACAAAATTTATCCGCCAGGTGTTTAGGGCCTTTTATAATAATCTGATAACCTCCTCCTGTAGGAACACCAACTAAAGATAGTGATCCGGATAAAACTCCACTCTCATCTGAAGTAACTGTTACTCCACTAAACTCTTCCCTAAAGTCAGACTTTACCACTTTTACCAAAACCTGCTGATTGGGAATCTGCCAATTAACCCTATTAAACTTTATTCTAAAGCTCATAACCGGATCATCACCAACAGAGTCGTCAGTTATTGTATATACCCCCGCTAAATTACTAGGAACTAGCCTCTCGTCAGTCCAATATTCTCCATTAGCCGTTTTTCCTGAAAACTCAGATAAGCCAGCATCAAAAGAAAAGGTCGCTGTTCCCAAAGCTAAAGGTTTTAAAACATAAGTTGCCACTAAAAATCTTCCCGAAGCCAGCTGGCTGTCCTGTCTACTGGCTATTAAGGTTATTTTTACCGTTCCGGAATTTATATCTTCTTCTAATCTATCAAAAGGATTTCCGCTTCCGGTTGGAGCCTCTATATCAATTAATTCAAGTCTTTGCGGGCTGAAGTTGAAAACAACTGTTGCCAAATCAATTTTATTTGTTCCAGAATCCGCGTAAAGCTCAACTCGAAAATTCTCGTTTCTTTTTTTTCCCCCATCAAGAGGAGATAGACTAAGTTGTATTTCCGGCCCTTGAGCCGCTCCTCCTCCGGTTAAAGAATATGTCGCTGGAGTAAAAGAAAAATTAGTTATCTCTTCCTCAGTCCCTGGCTGACAAGTACCTGATCCTGTATTCTGGCAAACAACAACTTCGCCTCCGGAACCCAAATTTATCACTGCCTGCCCCTCCGCAATAACCTCAAATTCCAACTTTGCCACTTTAACGCTATTGTCAGAAGTCAAGCCTTCCAAGCCGCCAACTAATTCCACTTGCCCGTTTCCACCAGAAAAACTATATACCGATGCTATACCATCCACTTCAGCATCAGCAATACTGGAGGTTATCAGGTTTAAGTGAGACTCAGAATAGATAATTTTCAAAAAATAACTGGAAATATTTTTATCAGACAATTGAGAAAAATATATATAGGAAGTAATTGTATCACCAACTAAATAACTGCCGTTTTCAGGACTAATACTTATACCAACACTTTCCCCTGCCGCGCCTCTTCTTGTTTCCTGTGTTTTTTTAACTAGAACCACCCCCGCCAGCAAAGCTGCCAAAATAACCAAACCAAATAGTATTTTTAGATAGCTGTTCTTTCCCATCATTAATTAACTTTAATAAAAATTACTGCGCCATATACTAAAATCATGACCGGTAACCTCTCCGTCACAATTATAATCTGCGCTATTACCATAAAGAGTTGAATTTCTTACGTAAGTATCCAGCCAAACGTTAAAGTCAATCATACTTGTTCTTCCATCGCAATTATAATCACCTTTTAGCTTGTATGTTCTACCAATAGGATCACTACACTCGCATTGAAAACCAGAAGGTGGAGTCGTAGGAGTTGCTGTTGGTGTAGGTGCTGGACCATCACCTAAAGTAGTACACATCTGAATAAATGGCTTGTTTTCATAACGATTACCGTTTAATACCGTATAACACCCAAACTTGAAATTATAATTCGTGTCTTCTTCTAAATTCCTAATCGTGTGAGTAGCTGGAAATCCCTCAACATATCTTGCATAACCAGCAGAATTGTTTGGATCTTCAACTATAATCCCTTCCCATCCTTCTTTGTCGGCATCATTATAAGTAATTGAGTAGGTAATTGAACTTCTATCAGAAGTTTGACAGCTAACTTCAGTGATCGCACAAGTCATATCGGCAGGATTTACCGTCGGAGTTGGCGTAACCGCAAGACCCAGGCAAGTAACCGAAGTTGTCTCCACCCATTCGGATTCGGCACCCACAAGCCTAGACTTCACCCGACCATAATAAGTAGTTCCCACTATTCCTGCACTATTAATAGAAACCCCATCAACCCAATCGGAATCGATGATTCTTGGAAAAGAAAAGGTATTATTGGCAGCAACTTGACCACGATATTGATAATTATCGCTCCCGCTATCCAAATCAGTCCAACTTAAAGAAACCACCACTCCGTTGCCACCACTATTTTCCTGACAGATAAGCTGAGGAGAGAGTGCGCTGGCGACCAAAGTCGGAGTTGGCGTTGGTTCTTGAGCAACAGACAAACTCAAAGAAGGCATTTGCCCCGTCAGGTTGTAGAAAGTATCTTGACCGGGACCAACT
>CAZAEB010000004.1:0-31380 GCA_964484095.1 uncultured Gammaproteobacteria bacterium | reverse complement strand
AATCTCTTTTGAAGATTTTGTCCAATACAGCGGCTGGGCAAATGCTCGGTCTGCAGGAAAGGTTCGCTCCGAAGGCAAGCAATATTTAATGAAAGATGGTGATGTGGTTGAATTTAAAATCGGAGTTTAGTAGCACTCTCCCCACAAACCAAGTTCTTGTTCTTTAGCTATCCTTTCAGCTTCTTCTATCTGATTATTATACTTTCCCCTAGACAAAAACGTATCGGTTTTTGCAAAACCGTTGCGAACGAGCTCGATATTAACCAAAATGTTATCTACCCATACGTAAGCCAAAACTCTGTCATATTTGTCTTTTTTATCAAACTCTGTTTCCAGCCTTATTAATTTGCCTAAAACCAACGACTCGTTTTTTAATTTAGCTTGCTCAGAAAAACAATCACTATTTTTATTTTTAAGCTCTGGAGCGTCAATTGCCAGATACCTAACCCTGTCGCCAGTTTCCAGTTCTATTGTGTCCCCATCAATAACTCGTATAACCAATAATTCCTCGCTTTTGTTTGCCTTATTTTCATAACTTCGTCTCTCTCCTATCTTGTTTATCAAAACAAAATTAACCGAAATGGTAAGCAGGGCAAAAACAAATAGTAAAACTTTTTTCAATTTAGGACTCATATATTTATCGATTTTATCATATAATATACTTATGATTTCAATGGTAATTCCAAATTATAACGGCAAAAAGCTTTTAGCCAAATGCTTAAAATCGATATATAAAAACACCAATTTACCTAAAGAAGTTGTTATTGTTGATAACGGTTCAACTGATGGTTCTGTAGAATTTCTAGAAGAAAATTATCCAAAAATAAAAATAATTAATAATTCAAAAAATTTTGGTTTTGCCAAAGCAGTCAATCAGGGAATAGAAATATCAAGAAACAAGTATGTAGCAGTAATCAATAATGATATCTCTCTAGATAAAAATTGGTTTAAAACTATTAAAAGCCAGATAAGAAAAAGAAACAATAAAAACGTTGCCTGCTGGTGCGGAAAAATATTAACAGCAAACGGGAAAAAAATTGAAAGCAAGGGGCTTGATTTTTGGATTTGCGGAAAAGCAACCAATATCGAGAATGGAAAAGACTATATTAAAAATAATAAAGAAGTCCCCAAATATGTTTTTGGAGCATCCGGAGCGGCGGCCGTATATGAAAAAAGGGCAGTTAAAAAGGCAGGATTATTTGATGAAGATTTTTTTGCTTACCAGGAAGATGTGGATCTTTCTTTAAGACTGCAAAAGATGGGCTTTAAAACTCTTTATGTCCCCAAAGCTATTTGTTTTCATTTAGGAGGAGCAACCAGTGACAAAATGGGTAATTTTCGCCAACGAATGGTTTTTAAAAACTGGATATATATAATTATCAAAAACTACTCCTTTAAAACTATATTGAGATATCTGCCTCAGATTGCTTTGGAAAGACTAAAAAACTTATATGATCTCGTTGTAAATACACCAGTAATAAAAACCATTCCGGATATAGGGTTAACTTTTATCCAAATAATGTTAAAATTTCCAAAGATGATTGGCAAAAGATCACTTATAAAAGAGGAGTTATTAGAATCACTAGATAAACGATATGAATGAAATAATCAGCAAACCATTATCAAGCAAACTAAAAAAAAGACACTTTTTAATTCCTTTGGGATTAATTTTTCTTGCCGCAGTTTTAATTATGATTATTTCTACTACCAGTTATGCTAAAAAATTCCTTGCCACTTCCGGACTTAAATCTGAAAGTGTTTTAAGAGAGGCCAGGCAGGGGATGAGATCTGGATACAAACAAGACTATTTGACAATTTTAATTTTGGGTCTTGACCAGCGTCTTGACGACAATAGCCTACTTACTGACACCATATTATTGGCTGCTATAAATGCCAAAACTGGCAATTATGCCCTGTTTTCAATTCCTAGAGATTTGTGGATTCCCGACTTTAAAACCAAAATAAATTCTCTATATTACTACGGCAAAAAGCAGGACCCCAATGATGGTACCGAACTGGTTAAACTAACTCTAGAGAGCATATTTGATTGGAAGATTAACCATGTTGTCATATTAAAAATGGATCAGATTCAAAAACTTATTAGCCTGGTTGGGGGCATAGAGGTTGATGTAGAAAGATCCTTTACTGATGAACAGTTTCCCAAAGATGATGGAACCGGACAAGTGAAAACAATCTCTTTTGCCAAAGGCACACAGGCTATGAATGGAGAAAAAGCTTTGCAATACATGAGATCCAGAAAGAGTACCGATCTTGTCGAAGGAACTGACGAAGCCAGGCAGAAAAGGCAAAAGGTTGTTTTTTTGGCACTAAAAGAAAAACTTATTTCTAAGAGTATTGTCATAAATCGTCCAGAAATACTTGGAGAGATATATAAGTTTTTTACAAACGAAGTAGAGATAAATCCCAAACTTAGTCTTGAAACAATTTTTTCATACTGGAAAGTAGGCCAATCGGTTTTTCTTTCCGGAACCCAGACGGAATATGATTTTCCCTGGAAAGGAGAAGAGCCAATACTAATTAATGATCGTGATCCGACCTATGGCTCTTGGATATTAAAACCGATCGATAATCAATGGGAGCTGATTAAAAATTACTTTCACAAGAATCTTCCTTAGGTGAAGTTTTTATTTATTCTTCACTGTTATCCAGCCGTTGAAGGTGGAGCAGGTCTTTTTTCAGAAATAATTAACGGACTTGAGAAAGAAAATAATTGTATTGAGGTTCTTGCCAGCAACCGGGTCTCAACTGACGATCTTATCAATCCAAATCCTAAAAAGGTGAATAAAGATATTCAAAAAACAAATAGGGTTAGTATTAAATATTTGGATGTTTTTTCAAGATGCAGACTGTTTTTCAGATTAGGAGAAAAATTATTTGGGTTATCGTTTTGGACATGTCTTAAAAAGGGCCCCGTTTTTAAGAATCTTCCGGAAATATTTAAAAAAAGAAATACTGACTGGGTAATAACCGGTTTGTTTCCTCTGGCAAACACGTTTTGGGGCTATCTGATTGCCAAAAGAAACAGATCAAAACTAGCGATTATTCCTGCTTTCCATGAAAATGATTTCGAACATCGAAATCCTTTTTTAATTAATTTACTTAAAAAAGCAAACTTAATAGTTTGCCTAACCAGCCACGAAAAAAAAGTACTTTTAGATATGAAAGTTTCTTGCAACAAAATGATTGTCGGTGGGGGAGTTGTGAACAACAAGCTTTTCAGCTACAAGCAAAACAGAGCCGGCAAATTTCCAAAAATCCCAAATATCCTTTATTTGGGAACAAAATCGGCCCACAAACAAATTATTGTCCTTATAGAAGCAATGAAGATTATCTGGGATAGCGATAAAAAAATAAGGCTAACCATTGCCGGCCCGGAAACACTTTATAGCCAAAAAATTAAAGATAAAATAAATAGTTTAGACTTAAAATACAAAACAAGAATTAGATATTTAGGCAAGGTTTCTCAAAGCATGAAAATTGATCTTATAGATTCGGCAACAATGCTGGTTAATCCGTCAAGCCAAGAATCTTTTGGATTAGTTTTTGCGGAAAGCTGGGCAAGAAAGAAGCCGGTCATTGGAGCAAACATTCCCACCATAAGAGAGGTTATTAACAAAAATAAAAACGGTCTGCTTTTTACGCCCGGCTCAGCAACTAACCTGGCTGATAAAATTAACGATATTATTTCTCGACCTTTGCTAGCAAAAAAAATGGGAGAAAACGGATATAATAAAATATTAAAAAACTATACTTCAAGCCACGTGATTAAAAAAATTAATAGATCTTTTAAAGACAAGTGTTATTAATAATCATTATCACCAGTTTGATTTTAAGGCTTATTTCTCTTAATCAGTCCTTTTGGCTGGACGAGGCCGTCCAGGTCTGGACAACCAGATTTTCCATATCTGACCTTATCTTAAATTATATGCCTGGAGACTTTAATCCTCCCTTATATCATTTTCTGACCCATTACTGGGCGCGGCTGGGAACTGGCGAAGAGATTGTCAGAATTCTTCCTCTTACTTTTGGAGTTTTATCCGTATTTCTTATTTATAAAATCTCAGAAATTATTGATAAAAAAAACAAGCCCTTTATTTATCTGTCTTCTTTTTTGATAGCCACTTCGCCTTTGCACATTTATTATTCCCAAGAAAATCGAATGTATATCCTTGCCTGCGCAGCCACCCTTTTGACAACCTTTTTTCATTTATCTTTCTGGAAAAAACCAACTTTAAAAAAAGCGATTTTATATTCTCTGAGTATTACTACTATGGGCTTTTCCCACTTTTTAACTCTTTTTACTATCCCAGTCTTTTTTATTTTTGATCTAATAAATTCTAAAAAAGAAAAGAAGATGAGGACTACCTCAATCTGGCTGCTGCCATATATTCTTTTGCTCATCAGCTATCTTATATATTCCCCACTTTTCATAAAACAACTTCAAACAGGTATGGAATGGACAAAACAGTTTCCTGCCTGGGGAAAAACAGTTGGCAATTTCAGCCTAAAAGCAGCGGCCCTTTTGCCGGTTAAATTTATTATCGGAAGAATAAGCATTGACAATAAATTGTTATATGGAGCAGTCTCAATTGTTTTAACAGTTCTTTACTGGGGACTTACAAGCCTGGCAATTATTAAAAATACCGCTCGTAAAAAGAAAAATATAATATACTTAATTTCTCTGCTTCTTTTTGTCCCACCATTGGCGGGGTTTCTGATAAGTTTTGCAATTCCGGTGTTTTCCTATTTTCGATTTCTTTTTTGCCTACCATTTTTTTACCTTCTTATTTCCTGGCAGGTTTCTAAAAGTAAAAAGTTTTTTAAACCAATTGCCGTCGCTTTAATAATTATCAATCTCGCTTGCTCGGGAATGTATCTGGCAAATTCTCAATTCCATCGGGAAGACTGGAGAGGAATGGTTAGCTGGCTCCAGCAAAGGAATAGCCAATACAACGGTCCAGTACTAATAAGCAGCCAAATTTCAAAACCATTTGATCACTATAATAAAAATAATATGTCAACAATTTATATCAACAACTTTTCTGATATAGAAAAAATAAAACCCATCTTAAAACAAACCATCTATCTTGTCAGTTACGGATTGCCAATTTTTGATCCAGAGGATAAAATTAGAACAGAGCTTAAAAACAATAACTTTAAAATGACCAAGGGAGAAAGTTTTAGAAAGGTTGGTGTAGAGGAGTGGAGGATATACTAGGTTTTATAAATTATAAAAAACATTGAGCCCAGACAATCTAAGAAATAGCGAGTATCCAGGAGACATGGTAGGAAGGCCGCCAGATGAAGAGGCAGTATTTGACAGGGATATTGCGACTAAGTCAACAGGAGGAACGAAAGACCCTGCACCAATTGACGGTCTGGTGCCCACAGGTATAAAAGTGTACGGTCTGAAAGTAATGACACAACCAGCACCAGCAAAAAAACAATGAAAATCTGCATTGACATATCATCAGTCGTATATGGAGAAGGGGTTTCTAAGTACACCAGAAATCTTGCTATTAACCTGCTTAAAAATAAAGGCAAAAATAACATTTCGTTTTTCTTTTCTTCAATGCGAAGAAAGTTAATCTTCCTTGAAATTAAAAAAGAAAATATTAGAAAATATCGTTTTCCACCCACTTTTTTAGACATATTATGGAATCGACTTCATGTTTTTAATATTGAAAAACTTGTCGGAAAAGTAGACGTTTTTCATGCTTCCGACTGGACCCAGCCTCCGGCCAAAACCGCAAAATTGGTAACCACAATTCACGATCTTTCATTTTTGCGCTGGCCCGATTCGGTTCACCCGAAAGTACTGGCCGCTCACACAAATCGCTTAAAATGGGTAAAAAAAGAAGCCGATCAGATAATCGCCGTTTCTGAGGCTACCAAAAAAGAGATAGTAAAACTTTTATTCATCCCTGCCGAAAAAATCACCGTTGTCCCTGAATCTGTTCCTGAAGATGTTTTAAAGTTTAAGTCTCCTAATAAAAAGCAGTTAGACAAAATAAAGAAAAAATACAAAATATCAAAACCATATTTGTTTGCATACGGATCGCAGTCTCCGAGAAAAAATATCGAAAATTTGGTTAAGGGTTTTGAAAGTTTTAATCATAAGCAGAAATATCAACTTGTAGTCGCAGGAAGATGGAAGACTGATGAGAAACTGTCTAACAGCGTTATTTCTACCGGGTTTTTACCAAGAAAAGAGATGCTGGCTCTTTTTGCCAACTGCGAAGGCTTTTTATATCCTTCTCTCTATGAGGGGTTTGGTCTGCCTATTTTAGAATCATTTGTTCTAAAAGTGCCGGTGCTTACCAGTATTATTTCCAGTATGCCTGAAGTAGCCGGAAAAGCAGCAATTTTGGTTGATCCAAAATCCGTTTCTGATATTGGTTTGGGAATTAAAAATCTTTTAGAAAGAAAAGAAGATCTATGCAGGCTGGGAACAAAAAGATTAAAGTTGTTTTCCTGGGAAAAAGCCGCTAAAGAAACTTTAAAAGTATATGAAAAAGCAAATAAAGGATAGTCTTCCCGGACAAAGAGCCGGGCTAATTCTAAAAAATATTCAAGGCAATAAAATAATTGACATTGGCTGTGGCAGTGGAATATGGACCGACTTTTTGACTAAAAAGGGATTTAGTGTTGTAGGAATAGACTCCGTGAAATCATTTATTAGTAAAGCAAAAAAAGAAAAAAGGGGAAATTATATTCTATCCAAAGCGGAAAAACTACCCTTTAAAAGACAAGAGTTTGACACCGCTTTGCTGATAAATTTATTAGAACATGTTAATAACGATCTGCTGGTTTTAAAAGAAGCCGCCAGAATTTCAAAAAGGATAATTATTAATGTCCCGCAAGAAACTCCTAAAAATCTATCTGACAAAGGACTTATTTTTAAACACCATCTTGATAACACCCACCAAAGGATCTACACGCCAAACAGCTTAAAATCATTAATTAATAAAGCAAACCTTTCGCTTGTTAGTGTTCAGGAAGTTGAGATGCTTCCCGGTAAATGGGTTATTTATGAACTGCTTTCCGGTAATAATTTAATTAGAAAAATAATTGTCAATTTGCTGTTTATGTTAATTAGGCCAAAAAAATATCATCTTGAGTTGTTTGCGGTTGCAAAGATAAAATAAGAAGATGAACAAAAACAAAAAAACTTTACTAATTGCTATTGACGCAAACGAAGCCAATATTCAAAATAGGGTAGGGGTTAATCAGTTTGCTTTTGAAGTTGTTTGGGGAATTTATAAATTAAACAAAATTGAAAAACAAAAGCACAACTTTAGGATTTTTTTAAAAGACAGACCCCTGGCTGATCTTCCTACAGAAACCAGTTGGTGGCAATATGAAACTTTTGGTCCAAAACTTTTTTGGACAAGAACAGGACTCGTAAAAAGATTGTTTTTCAGAAAACCAAAACCAGATGTATTATTTTCCCCATCACATTACGGGCCAGGAATTTCCCCGATTCCATATGTAATTTCAATAATGGATCTTGGCTTTTTAAAATTTAAAAATCAATTTACCAGCAAAGACCTATATCAACTTAAAAGTTGGACAAAACAGTCAGTTAAAAAATCAAAAAAAATCATTGCTATTTCTAAATTCACCAAAAAGGACATTATTGCGAATTATCAGGTTGAAAAAGATAAAGTCATCGTTGCCCATCCCGGTTTTACCAAAACGAAAGCGTCAACAGAAATATTAAGCAACTCTGCTAAAAATATACTGGATATTAAATCCGATTACCTTTTATACCTGGGAACTATGAAGCCAAGCAAAAATATTGAAGGACTGATTAAAGCTTACAACATCCTGTTTTCTGAAAATAAAATTAAAAATACAAAATTAGTTATTGCCGGCAAAAAAGGCTGGCTCTACCAATCAATTTACAACCTTGTTAAAGAGCTTGATTTGGAAAAACACGTAATATTTACCGGATTTGTTTCTGACAGCGAGGCGGAAAAATTGATCAAAAACGCCAAAGCCTTTGTGATGGTTTCTTTTTGGGAAGGGTTTGGAATTCCTGTTCTTGAAGCGATGAGTTTAGGTGTGCCGGTTATTTGCAGTAATGCCGGATCCTTGCCGGAAATTACCAACAAAACTGCCATTCTTGTTGATCCCAAAAATCATAAACAAATTGCTCAGGAAATCGAAAGAATTTTAAATGATAAACAACTAAGGACGGCTCTGATAAAAAAGGGAAAAGCGAGAGCCAAGGTGTTTGATTGGCAAAATTGTAGTAAAATCATCTTAGATACAGTTATTAGCGTAGCAAACAAGAAAAATTGAAATGAAAATTACCAGCAATATTGAGCTAACTATTTTCCCACCCAAATTGATATTTAAAGATAAAATGGATAATAGTATTTCGTATAGTCAAGGAGTAGCCAAAATTACCACAAGAATAACCAGCTGGTTTTCCGACTTTTGGCTGATGATCCTAAATATAGTCGGCCATTGCCCACTTTGGACGATTAGAAAAATGTTTTTCTCGGTATCCGGCGTGAAAATTGGTCCAAGGGCAGTCATTCACAGCGGGGTCAGATTTTTCACCCCATCTAGGGTTGAAATTGGAGAGGGGACAATAGTCGGTTATCGATCATTTTTAGACGGACGCGGTGGAATAAAAATTGGTAAACATGTTGACATCGCCTCAGAAGTAATGATTTACACCTCCGAACACGATGTTAGTAGTCAGGATATGAGGGCAGTGGAAGAAGCAGTTGATATAGGCAGTTACGTGTTTATTGGTCCCAGAGCAATTATTTTACCGGGAGTAAAAATCGGTGATGGAGCAGTTGTGGCTGGTGGAGCAGTAGTAACTAAAACTGTCCCTTCAGGAAAAATTTACGGTGGTGTTCCTGCCAGAGAAATTGGTGAAAGAAAAACCAAGTCTTGGAATTATAGGCTCGGCAGAGCAAGGCTCTTCCAGTAACTTTTTAATTAAAACGATGAGATTTACTAAAAAAATATGGCTAATGATAGGTGTACTTATCAGTCTTTATCTCATTGTTCCTGCACCAAAACTACCTCCTTCAGATCTGTCTGAAGCTTTTAAATCTGACGAGCCGGGCGACACCTGGCAGATTAAAGATGTCTCCGCTTACTATACAAACAAAGAAAGAAAAGAAGTTATTTCCTATTATCAGAATTACTTTTCAAAATCATCTTTTTTGCCCTCAATAAGGCTAAATCATCCACCAGAGTTTGGGAAAGAGGTTTTTATCGACACTAAACAGACGTACTATCTGGAAGAGCTTATTTATCCTATGAAGCAATCACTTTTTATAAACGGCTATGAATGGGAGAATGATGTTTTTACTGCTGAGGCCAGCAGAAAACAGTTCATTCTTGAGGCAGATGGAAAAGTGTGGAAATCAAAAGTGAGTCTTAAATGGTTTTCATCCTCGGTTATTGTCAGACTAGCAGTTTTTTGGTCTGCCTGGATTATTCTATTAACTATAGCCAATTATTGGATTGTTGAGTTTGGCGAACTGACAGCAATTTTTAAAAGAGTAAAAAAATGAAACCTACTTTATCAATTATTATTTTAAGTTTTAATACAAAAGACATTCTTAAAGACTGTGTTGAATCAATTTTCAGAAATGATCGCAGACTGGATTTTTCCGGTAAAAAAGCACTGGCAGATAATGAAGATTTAATTCCTACAGAATTAATAATCGTTGATAATGGCTCTCTAGATGGATCTGTAGAGTACTTGGTAAATTTAGAGAAGAAAAAAAATAGTAATATAAAGACAATTTTTAACAAAAAAAATCTCGGTTTCGGCAGGGCCAATAATCAGGCAATGAAAATTTGCAAAGGAGAATATATTCTTCTTCTTAATAGCGACACTGTTATTTTTGACGCCGCTATCAGTCAGACCTTGTTCTGGCTTTCTACTCATCCGGAATATGACCTCGTTGGCTGTAAACTTTTAAACCCTGACAAATCCAATCAAGGTTCTGCTGCCAAATTTCCCCACCTTGATACCGCTTTTTCGATGTTGTTTTTAGACAGACTGATAAAGAGCACAAAAACAATGTCATCTCCTCAAAAAATACAATACGTTGACTGGGTAATGGGAGCATTCATGTTACTTAGAAAAGATGTTTATCGACAAACTAAAGGATTTGATGAAAATTATTTTATGTATATGGAGGAGGTGGAATGGTGTTATCGTATTTCACAAAAAGGTTTAAGGGTCGGCTTTTATCCTAATGCCAGAATAATTCATCTTGGCGGCAAAAGTAGTTGTGGTCGCACTGCGCCAATTATTAATATTTTTAATGGGCTTATCTATTTTTATAAAAAGCACAAAAAGCCCTATGAGTTATTTATATTAAAAATCATGTTAAATATTAAAGCCATGGCCTCGTATTTTATCGGGATTCTCAAAAACGATGAATATCTTAAAAAAACCTATAGCCAAGCATTGGCAGTCATTAACCAGTAATCTCAATCTTGTTAAGGTGGCTCTGGTTGTTCTGTTAATCTTTATACCCTTGTATCCTAAATTTCCCCTTCAAGCAGTCGAGGGAAGCTATGTCAACATAAGGGTTGACGATCTGGTTGTTTTTGCGGCTCTTTTTGTCTGGCTTCTCTATCAACTCAAAAATGGATTTCCAGTTTTTAAAGAAAAGATATTTAAATTATTCCTAATTTACTGGGCAGCAGGAGCTATTTCTCTTGTCGGAGCAATGTTTATTAGTCATCTTATTGACCCAAAAATTGCCGCTCTTCATTTTATTCGCAGAATTGAATATATGAGTTTGTTTTTTGTTGCTCTGGACGGTTCTAGATTTTTGAAATTAAATCATCTTGCTAAAATTATTTCCGTTTCTTCGATTGGTGTATTTGCCTACGGAATGGGTCAAAAATATCTCCACTTTCCTGTTGTGTCAACAATGAATGAGGAGTTTTCAAAAGGAGCTCTATTATACTTGGATGAATGGACAAGAATAGGATCGACTTTTGCCGGTCATTATGACCTAGCCGTATGGCTTGTTATAGTTCTTGCCTTATTCCCTGTTTTTATTAAACATTCTTCAAAATTCACTGGAAAAATTTTTCTTGTGGCGATAATGATTATAGATTTCTACCTATTAACACTTACCGCCTCTAGGGTTTCTTTTGTTGCTTATCTTGTCGCCATTACATCTACTTTAGTTCTCCTTAAAGCGCACCGATGGATTCCAGTAGTAGTTATTTTAAGTGTGTTTTTTGCACTTCAATCAAATGAATTAAATATACGATTGGCAAGCTCGTTTCAAGGTTTTCCTGTCTTCACACAAAAATACACCAATGTAATTGCTGGCCTAATTCCAAGGCCAGAAGTTACTCCTGAGCCTGCCCCAACCATTCAACCTGAAAAAAGTGATCTTAATGAAATTAAACAAGCGGGAGAGAGTGGTTCTCAGACTAAAACTTCTCTAACACCAATCATTCCTAAAAAAGTGATTATCCGAGAGGTAAGAAACTGGCCAAAGCCAGAAGAAATAGAAGCCGCTGCAGCCAGATCATCAAGTATTCGCTTTGACGTTGAATGGCCAAGGGCTCAAAGAGCTTTTCTTAAAAATCCTTTATTGGGCACTGGTTACTCATCAATCGGACTTGCCACTGATAACGACTATTTAAGAACCCTTGGAGAAACAGGCATTGTTGGGTTTTTGGCTTTGTTTTTAATAATTCTTCACCTGCTTAAAATTGGATTTACTAGTCTTAAGGACAAGAAAAACTTTTGGGCGGCTGGACTCATTGGAGTTGTCATTGGTTTTCTTGCTAACGCCGTATTTATCGACGTATTTGAGGCTTCAAAAGTAGCTTTTTATTTTTGGATCGTTACCGGAATTCTCTATCAGTCAATTAAAACAAGCAGCCCAGAAAAAATACGTGAATAAAGAAATGTTAAAAAAACTAGCAGTTTTAATTCTTCTTATATTGGCAGTGCTGGTACGACTTCATAAAATCAACTCTCCAATTGCCGACTGGCATTCTTGGCGACAGGCAGATACTGCAGCTGTAGCTAGAAATTTTTTAAAAACAGACTTTAATTTCTTTTATCCAAAATTCGATGATCTTTCCAGCATTCCCTCTGGAATAGATAATCCCAAAGGCCATCGATTTGTAGAATTCCCGATTTATAATGCAATCCATGCATGTTTTTATAAAGTCACATCAAGTATTAGTGATTATTTGAATTTTGAAGGAACAGGAAGACTGGTAAGCTCGCTGTTGTGGGTTTTTGCAGGCCTTTTTCTATACAAAATTGTAAAAAAATGCGCAAACTGGCCAACAGCAATTTTTAGTTTATTTTTCTTTCTTTTTCTTCCCTTTAATATATTCTACTCAAGAACGATTCTACCCGACCCAACAATGGTTTTTTTCACCCTTTCAAGCATATGCTGTCTATTAAGTTGGGAGGCAAAAAATACAAAAGTTTCCTTAATGCTGATACTTAGTCTTACTTTGGCCGTTGGGGCCGTTTTGGCAAAACCATATGCTGTTTTTATTCTAGTTCCCAGCTGGACAGTAGTTTTTCTTAGAGCAAAAAGATACTTTCTCGGAGTTACCTATATAGTTTTAGCCGCTATCCCATTTGGACTATGGAGATTTTGGATACAGCAGTTTCCGGAAGGTATTCCGGCAAGCAATTGGCTTTATAATGCCGGCGGAATGAGACTAAAACCCGCTTGGTGGCGATGGCTTTTTTATGAAAGGCTGGCAAAACTTATTCTAGGCGGGTGGGGGACAGGGCTACTTGTCACGGGAATCGTCTCGAAAATTAAGAGCAAAAATATTATTTTTTGGTCCTGGCTTGCCGGCAGTTTTGCTTACCTGATTATTTTTGCCAAAGGAAACATACAGCACGACTACTATCAAATCATTCTTGCTCCCACAATTGCCGTTTTTTTAGGACTGGGGATAGATTTACTCATTTCTCTTCCAAAAAAGAATATCAACAAGTGGTTTTTATATCCCGCCATCACGGCAACTATTGCATTTTCTATTCTTTTTTCCGGCTACCAGGTCAAAGATTATTATCAAATAAATCATCCGGAAATTATTGAAGCCGGTAAAAAAGCGGACCAACTGCTTCCCCTCAGCGCTAAAGTTATTGCCCCTTATGGCGGAGATACTGCCTTTTTATATCAAACAAATCGCCAAGGATGGCCGGTAATGATTTATCCTTATGAAAACATTTTAAAACTTGGAGCGACCCACTATGTTTCTATTAACTACGACGAGAATACCAAAAGACTGGCAGAAAATTGCCAGGTGCTGGATAAAACCGATCAGTGGATAATAATTGATCTGCTAAATTGCAATAATGATGAATGATAAAAAAAAGATATTAATGATCACTCCATATCTGCCTTACCCTCCTTACTCAGGAGGCCAGACAAGATCATATCATTTGATCAAAAATTTAGCCAAAGAATGCCAAATAACCCTGATTTGTTTTACTCTTCCAGGGCAAAAAACCTCCAAAAACTCTCCTTTAAGAAAATATTGTAAAAAGATACATACTATCGAAAGAGGTAAAACCTGGAGTTTGAGAAAAGTTCTCCGAACTGGTTTTAGCGCCTACCCCTTCTTAGTCTCAAACTACTATTCTACGGAGCTTAAGAAAATGATTATAAAGGAAACGGATAGAGAAAAATATGACCTTATTCATGTTGAATGCTTTTATCTAATGCCTAACGTCCCCAAAACTAAAATCCCGATAGTTTTGATTGACCAAACAATAGAGTATGCCGTCTATCAGCATTTCGTAGAAACTCTGAGAGGTAAAGCCTCTTTGATAAAACTATTGTTATGGATCGATGTTGCTAAACTTAAATTCTGGGAAACATATTTTTGGAAAAAGGCTGACAGATTAGTGGCCGTTTCCAAAGATGACCAAAAGCTAATGAAAAGATTATCAAAAAGAACTGCCGACCTATCAGTTAATGGGGTAGCAGAAAACCTTTTTAAAACTAAAAAGATGACCAAAGATAAAAAGCCAACTATTCTTTTTGGAGTAGCTAATTTTAAATGGATGCAAAACACCGAAGGAGCGACTAATCTTTTAAAATATGTCTGGCCAGAAATTAAGAAAAAAGTTCCCAATTCTATGCTTCATATTGCCGGCCGCCACTCCAAAGAGTTTATTAATAAAAATAAGAAGCTAATTACCAGCCCCGAATCGGTAAAAATTGGTAACGTTGATAATCCGGCAAATGCCTACCTAAAAAGCTGGGTTTTGGTTGCTCCAGTAAAAAGTGGCGGTGGCAGTAGAACAAAGTTTTTTGAGGCAATGGCTTGCGGTCTGCCGATTATAACAACTCCGCAAGGGATAGAAGGAATAGAAGCGACAAATAATAAAAACGTAATTGTTGCCAAAGATTACCCAGAGATAATTGAAAAAACAATAAAAGTTTTGTCTGACAAAAGAACAAGAGAAAGAATTGGGCAGGAAGGTAAAAAACTGGTTACAAAAAAGTATTCCTGGAAAATTAGCGCCGATCAGTTGTTAGATGTTTACCAAAAAACCTTAAAATAATGGCAAACAAAGCCAAATTGTCAATCGTTATCCTAAACTATAATGCCGGAAAGTATCTCGAAAAATGTTTAGATTCAGTAAAACAATCTTATCAAAAAGACTTAAATAAGAAGGCCAAATACCAAATATCTTCAATCGTTATCGCCGATAACAACTCTACCGACAATTCAATCGAATTTCTAAAAACCAAAAAAACTCAAACAGAACCAAAAATAATTCTTCTTGAAATCGGCAAAAATCTCGGTTTTTCCGGTGGCAATAATAAAGGAGTGGGACCAGCTATTAGAGACAATCCCGACTATCTGCTTTTTTTAAATCCTGATACTCTAGTACACCCTGGTGTTTTTTCTGATACCATTGATTTTCTCGAAAATAACCCAAAGGCTGGAATTGTTACTCCTAAACTTGTAATGGCTAATGGCAAACTGGACGAGGCTTCTCACCGCGGTTTTCCCACCCCATGGAGATCATTTTGTCATTTTTCCGGATTGGCAAAGATTTTCTCAGAAAGCAGACTTTTTTCAGGATACACACTCGGACACCTTTTAAACGACAAGCTTCCTCACCAGATTGATTCTTGTTCAGGAGCATTTTTGATGATCAGAACAAAAATCGGCAAAAAGCTAAACTGGTGGGATGAAGACTATTTTTGGTACGGAGAAGATTTAGACTTTTGTTATCGGGTGAAAAAATTGGGCTGGAAAATATTCTTCCTTCCTGAAATAAAGATCATTCACTATAGGGGGGTCTCTTCAGGGATAAAAAAACACAGTGGCAATATCTCTAAAGCAAAAAAGGAGACCAGGCTGAGAGCGGCGCGCGCTTCGGTAGAAGCTATGAGAATTTTTTACCAAAAGCATTATCAAAAAAAATATCCATACCTGATAAGGATGATTGTTTCTGTCGGCATTAATATTTTAGAAAAGTATCGACTTTTTAAAGTAAACTCGCAGTATCAATGAAAAAAGTATTAATTGACGCCCGAATGTATGGACTGGAACATGCCGGCATAGGCAGGTATGTTATGAGTCTGCTTATGGAAATAAAAAAACTTCCCAAAACAAACAAAATTACTTTTCAATTAATTGTCAATGATTCTCGATTGAAAGAAATTAAAAAAGATTTAGGTGATTTTTATCAATATATTCCTTCAAAAACAAAACACTACTCAATTTTTGAACAAATCGAACTTCCTCTGCTTATAAAGAAAGCTAATCCAGACCTTGTTCACTTTCCTCACTTTAACGCGCCACTTTTTTGCCCTAAACCGTATGTGGTTACCATTCATGACCTTATTAAGCATTATTTCAAGGGCAAAGAAACAACAACAAAACACCCCCTTTTATATTGGCCGAAATATTTTGGCTACAGATTTTTGTCACAGCTAATTATTAAAAACTCAAAATCAATTATAGTTCCCACCAACTGGTGGAAGAAAAAATTGTCAAAAGATTTAAAAATTTCAAAAAACAAAATATTTGTTACTTGGGAGGGGGTAGGGAAGGCTTTTTTGAAAATTTTAGAGACAAAAAATAATAAATCTGTTCTTAAAAAATTTCAGCTGGAAAAGAATCATTATTTTGTCTATACCGGCAGTGTTTATCCTCACAAAAACGTCCCCAGGCTAATTGAAGCTGTAATAAAAATGAAAAACAAGGAAATTAACCTTGCCATTGTTTGTAGTCGAAATGTTTTTACTAAAAGACTAGAAAATATTGTTAAACAAAACAAAGCCGGCAGTAAAATCAAATTTTTGGGATTCGTCCCAGACAGTGAGTTAAAAATTATTTACAAAAACTCACTTGGACTAGTTCAGCCGTCTCTTATGGAAGGCTTTGGCCTTACCGGACTTGAAGCGATGGCTTGTGATTGCCCTGTTCTTTCTTCCAACGCAAGCTGTCTTCCGGAGGTGTATGGAAACGCAGCCTATTATTTCGATCCAAAAAAATTAGATCAAATAAAGTCGTCACTAGAAAAAATTACTAATAGTCTTAACTTAAGAAAACATCTAATTAAGAAAGGAAGAGAAAGGCTTGGTAAATTTTCCTGGAAGCAAACAGCCCTCCAAACTGTAAACGTTTACCGACAGGTAATAAATGAAAAAAAATCTTAAAACAGCAATTGTCTACGACTGGGCAAATCAGATTGGCGGAGCAGAAAGAGTTGTTGAGCTAATTGCAAAAATTTTTCCAAATTCTGATCTTTATACCGCTGTCTACGATCCTAAAAATGCTCCTTGGACAAAAAGTTTTAATAAAATAGTCCCATCTTTCATAAACAACCTACCCCTTGCTAAAAAAAACTATCACTGGTATTTTTCGCTTCTTCCCCTGGCTTTTGAGAGCTTTAATTTTACCGGCTATGATCTGGTAATTTCTGTTACCGGATATCCAGGAAAATTCATAATTACCCGTCCTGAAACTTGTCATATCTGTTACTGTCTTACTCCGCCAAGATTTTTGTGGAACAAAGAAAATCTACCTAAATCTTTTAGTAAATTTTCTCCATTGCACTACCGTCTCCGAGCTGAAGATCAGCTGGCGGCTAATCGTCCTGACTATTTGTTTACCACCTGCGAAAACACTGCCAATAAAATTAAAAAAATCTACCGGCGAAAATCAGAAATTATCTATCCGGGAATTAACACAAAAAAGTTTATTCCTTTAAAAAATGGCAGTATTGATGATTATTTCCTTATCGTCAGCCGGCTAGTGGAATACAAAAAAGTTGATCTAGCCATAAAAACATTTAATATATTAAAGTGGCCATTAAAAATAATTGGCTCCGGAAGAGAAGAAAAGAAATTAAAAAGTATTGCAGATAAAAATATTGAATTTTTAGGAAAAGTTGATGACAATGCTTTAGTCAGTCACTACCAAAACTGCCGGGCAGTCATCTTTCCCCAAGAAGAGGACTTTGGACTAGTTCCAATAGAAGCCCAAGCCTGCGGAAAGCCGATAATTGCTTACCGAAAAGGGGGAGCGATTGAAACTATCATTCCCGGAGTTACCGGAGAATTTTTTTCTTCCCAAAACCCTGCCTCTCTGATAGAATTATTGAAGTCATTTAACCAGAAAATTTATAAACCTGAAAACTGCAGAAAAAACAGCTTAAAATTTAGAGAAGAAAGATTTTTAGAAATTTTTAAGGAAAGGAGCCTGGAGAAACTAACATGAGACCAGTATTAATGTGCGGTGGAATTGGTTCAAAAATGTGGCCCGTGAGCCGAAGAGTCTCCCCTAAACATTTTCTTCCACTACTGAATGGTAAATCTTTGTTCCAGATTAATTACAACACATTGAGGAAAAAATTTGCTCCGGGGGAAATTTTTGTTCAAACAAACAAAGAACAGGCAGAGATTGCCAAAACTCAAGCGCCCGATATTCCAGACAGCAACTACTTTATTGAGCCAGAACTTAGGAATCACGGCCCGGCAACCGGACTAATGGCGGCAAAATTATATTCTCTTGATCCTGATGAACCATTTATAACCATCCAAACAGATGTCATAAGGAAACCAGAAAATAAATTTTTGGAAATGATTGATCAGATAGATAAGCTTATTAAAAAAGAAAAAAAGCTGGTAACCGGAGGAATAAGGCCGACATACGCAATAATGGGAGTGGACTATTTACTTGCAGAAGAAAGGGTCGACAACACTGGCAATATGAATATTTACAAGATGAACAAATGGTTGGGAAGAGATGCAAAAGAAGAGATCGAAAAATATTTAGAAAAAAAAGCCATTTTTGCTCATACTAATCATTATGCCTGGACCCCAAGACTGATACTTGAAGCCTACAAAAAGATTGCCCCTGATTGGTACAAGCCATTACAAAATATTATTAATTCTTTCGGAAAAAATAACGAAAACCAGATTATTGCCAAAGAGTATTCAACTATGGAAAAGGGTCCTGTTGAAAGAGTAACCTCTACAGAGCTTAATAATGGCTATGTCGTTGAACTGCCTTTTGAATGGATAGACATTGGCACCTGGGAATCATTGGCCAGATACGAGCAAGCCATAGACTTGAAAGAACCAGACGAAAATAATATTTTAATTGATTCCAAAAACTGTTTTATTAACAATCCAATGAAAAAAACTGTTGCCGTAATCGGAATTGATAACCTTGTTGTTATCGACACCAAAGACGCTCTTCTTATTTGTTCCAAAAAACAAAGCGGCAGGGTAGGCGAGGTTGTAGACAGGCTGAAAGAATTAAAGAAAGATGAGTTTTTGTAATTCTTGACAGTTCTGTTAAAATTAAAAAGCGATGAACTTCAAAAAATACGAAGAAAAAAGTTGCTTTCGAATACGTTGCTCAGAAATAATAAAAAGAGCTATAGACTTTACTCTGGCAATTATTCTACTTATTGCTTTTTCACCAATTATGATCGCGACCTCAATTGCTATCAAGCTAACCTCTAAAGGCCCTGTCTTGTTGGACACATCTGTTCCCCCCAGGATAGGCAAAAACGGCAAAACCTTTCGATTGCTAAAGTTTCGCTCAATGATCGTAAATGCCCATCAAATGCTAAGAACCGACCCTAAACTTAAAAAGCTTTTTGAGGAATACAAAAAAAACAGCTACAAATTAAATGATGATCCCCGAGCAACCACAGTGGGCAGGTTTATACGCAAACACTCGATAGATGAGCTTCCTCAGCTATTCAATGTCCTTAAGGGTGAAATGAGTATTGTGGGGCCTCGGCCATACCTTCAGGAAGAACTTGATAATCAACAAAGAAAGTATCCCCGCGCTAGAAAGCATGTCGAAAAAATGTTACAAGTAAAGCCAGGAATAACCGGGCTATGGCAGGTGACAGGAAGGAGTAATGTTAACTTTGATAAACGAATTGCCCTTGACGCAAAATACGCCGAGCAAAGATCGTTTCTTTTTGATATTATTATTTTATTAAAATCGCCCTGGGCAATGATTACCGGAAAAGGAGCATCATAATGAATATTGCAAATATATTAAAAAATAAAAAAATTAAAATTCCTCTTATTATTCTCGGCACTTTTCTTGTTATTTTTGTCCTTTTGGGAGTTTTTCTGGGTCTTCCATTAAGGAGCAGTTATCAAAAAGCAATGGCGCTTAAATCTCAAACAAGCGCATTTAAGTTTGCTGTATCAAAAAAAGACACTGTCTTAATTAAAAGCGAGATTGAAAAAACCAGCACTTTTTTGGCAGATTTTAAAAAGTCCTATTCTCATCTTGGTTGGCTAAAGATTATCCCCAAAGCAAATAATTATTACAAAGACGGCGAAAGGCTAATTTTGTCCGGCGAAGAAGGGATTAAGATGACTAAAATATTTATTGAAGCAATTGAACCCTACAGTGATTTTCTTGGATTTGACGGAAACTCTGATGAAGAAAAAACTGCGGAAAAAACTACCGAAGACAGAATTGATTTTTTAGTGGAAAGCGTCCAAGGACTAGGGCCAAAACTAGGAGAAATAGAAGCACATCTATCTGTTATTGAGAAAAACATAAGTCAAATAGACTCTGCCAGATATCCTGACGAATTTAAGGGGATAAAAACAAAGGAAATAATTAATAAAATGCAAACCACCCTCACTCAAGGGTTGAGTTTAGTTGCCAACGGAAAACCGTTAATAGAGAGGGCCGATTGGCTGCTTGGAAAAGATGAGCCAAGAAAATACCTATTTCTTTTCCAAAATGACACCGAGCTAAGACCCACGGGAGGATTCTGGACCGCATACGGAATAATATCTATTAATAACGGAAAAATAATCCCCCTTGTCTCAGAAGATATATATGCTCTGGACACTAGGCTTGGCAATACAGTTGAAGCGCCCAGACCCATAATTGAGTATCATAAAAATGTCTACTATTGGCACTTGAGAGACATGAATCTTTCTCCTGATTTTAAAGTTTCTGTCGAGCAGTTCATGACTTATTTTGAAAAACTGTCTCCTGGATCAAAAATAGACGGAATTATTGCTCTGGATACTAATGTTTTAGTTGATATATTAAAAATTTTAGGAAGGGTTGGAGTTCCCGGATGGGGCAACTTCGAAGCTGATCCCGATGATCGATGTTGGGGTTGTCCTCAGGTTGTTTATCAACTTGAAATGCTTGCCGACAAACCAACCTACGAGATAAAAGCCAATAGAAAAGGATTTTTGGCTCCATTAATGCACTCGATAATTGCCAACATGTTTGGGTCCCCAAAAGAAAACATCGCCCCTCTTGCCTCAGCAATATGGACAAATATTGAAACTAAACACCTTTTAACATATTTTTTTGATGAGAACCTGCAAAAAGGAAGTGAAGGTATTGGTGCTGCGGGCAGGATAAAGGATTTCGACGGCGATTATTTTCACTTTAATGACGCAAATCTTGGCGGAGCAAAATCAAACCTTTTTATAAGTCAAAAAGTCAAGCATGAATATTCTATCGGAAAAGATGACAGTATTACCAAAAAAGTAATAATTAATTATAAAAATTCAGCTCCCGGTTCTGATTGTAATTTGGAAAGAGGAAACTTGTGCCTTAATGGTCTTTATCGCGACTGGTTTAGGCTTTTTGTCCCAAAAGGATCTGAGTTAATAAGCCTAGTTGGCTCTGAGGTTGAGGCGGTCACATATGAAGAATTGGGCAAAACAGTTTTTGAAGGATTTTTCGGAGATAAATTCCCTTTAAGACCTGAAGGAATAGCCAGAGTGGTCTATGAATACAAACTTCCTTTTAAAGCCGAAAACGGCCTTGATCTTTTAATTCAAAAACAGCCCGGAAAAGATGCTGTCTTGCATGAAATCTGGATAAACGGCGAAAACGCTCATCAGCTATCGGTTGACTCTGACACGATTGTAAACCTTAGTTTCTAATCAATGAGAGGATTTTTAAAGACTGTTGGTTTTGTTATCGGCCAAAAAGAATTGGGAGAAAAAGACAAAATCATCACCCTTCTTACAGAAAAACACGGAAAGATAAGAGTTTTTGCAAAAGGGATTAGGAATATAAACAGCAGAAGACTGGGAAGTTTGGAAACAGGCAATAAAATAAAAGCCCACATCTTCCAAAAAAACGATCAGTTTTACTTAGGAGAAACAGAGGTTTTTAAAAGTCAGCCGGAGATAAGAAAGAACCTGGTTTTGAGCGCCAGCCTACTTTCAATGTGCGAGCTTATTGACCGACTAACCGCTGAAAACCAAGAGAATAAACAAGTTTACAATTTATTTTCTCAAACCCTAAATAACCTTTCTCAAAAAAAGAGGGTAGAAATTCTTGTCATATTTGAGGTAAAATTACTTCAACTGCTGGGTTTTGGAATTCCCAATAGTGTTTCCGGCCTACTAGCCACAAAAAAATGGCCAGAGGTTCAAAAAATAGTTTCTAGACATTTAGAAACGGTTTGTGAAAGAAAGATTAATGGTTTAAAAATATTTTTAAAATAATGACTAACAATCCGAACTTAACAAAAATAACCTCTCTTGCCAAGAGAAGGGGATTTGTCTATCAAAATTCTGAAGTTTACGGCGGCATTCAGGGCTTTTATGACTACGGTCCTCTTGGCGTGGAACTTAAAAACAACTTAAAAAGGCTCTGGTGGCTGGAAATGACCCGCAATCATGAAGATATTGTCGGCATTGACGGAGCAATTATCTCCCATCCTAAAGTTTGGGAAGCTTCTGGTCATGTTAAAAGCTTTACTGATGCTATGGTTGACTGTAAGAAATGTAAAAAAAGATTTAGAGCTGAGGAACTAGTTGACGAAAAATGCCCCGATTGCGGAGCGGAAACCACTTCCCCGAGAAAATTTAATATTCTTGTTGAAGCTTCGATTGGGGTAATTGAAAAAGAAAAAAGAACTGTATATCTTCGAGGTGAAGCCTGTCAAAACATTTATCTTAATTATCAAAACATCTTAAATTCTACCAGAAAAAAGGTTCCCTTTGGAATTTGCCAAATCGGAAAAGCGTTTAGAAACGAAGTTACTCCCAAACAATTTCTTTTTAGAACAATAGAATTTGAACAGTGGGATCTCCAATGGTTTGTTAATCCCAAACAAATGAAAAAATGGTTTGAGTACTGGAAAAAAGAGAGATTTGAATGGTACAGAAAAATCTTTAACCATCAGAAAAATATTCGTTTAAGAGAACATGGCAAGGATGAACTGGCCCATTACGCAAAAGCAGCCTTTGATATTGAGTACAACACTCCTTTTGGATGGAAAGAAGCAGAAGGGATTCACTCGAGAGCAGATTGGGACCTTTCTCGTCATGGAAAATATTCCAACAATGATTTTACATATACCGACCCGGACAGTGGAGAAAAATTCCTACCCTGGATCGTGGAAACTTCAGGAGGAGTTGATCGAACTATACTTTTTCTTCTTTTTGACGCCTATCACGAACAAGAGATAAAGGGCAAAAAAAGAGTGATTCTAAAACTAAGGGCAGAACTTGCCCCATACAAAATGGCCATTTTCCCTCTTCTTGCCAATAAACCAGAGCTTGTTTCCAAAGCAGAAAAATTATACAAACAATTAAATAAGAAATATTCAGCTATCTTTGATGACAGAGGAAATATCGGCAAAAGATATTTTTCTCAAGACGAAATCGGTACTCCTTGGTGTCTGACCGTTGATTTTCAGTCTCTGGATGACGATACAGTAACTGTTCGTGACCGCGATACCACCGAGCAGGTTAGAATAAAAATCAATGCCCTGAACAGCTATTTTGAAAAAAAACTTTCGCTGTGTTAGTCTAGGAAAGACGATTTTAATTATTTAACCTACAAAAAAATGAAAGACAAGAAAGTTTTACTTGGTATTGGAACTGGGGTAGCAGTAGTATTAATTATTGTCGGCTGGCTTACCGGATTAACCGGAAAAAAAGAAAAAGAAGTTGCTATCGCAAAACCAACTATAGCACCAATAGCCGCAGTGTTATTTGAAAAAGATAGGCCGGAAATAGAAATTAGTATCAACTCAGACAGAAGTGGAGGAACGATAAATATCAGTAATATTGCTAACCAGTTTGCCGAACTTGAATACGAACTTATTTATACCGCAGAAAGCGATGGACTGTCGGTAGAGCGGGGAGTCGCTGGAGGACCAATAACTATAGATTCATCTAGAAAAGTGTCTGAAACAGTTTTGTTTGGCACCGAAAGCTGTACTACCGGTATCTGCAAAAGACACATTGATAAAAATGTCAGTGAGGGAATTTTAGTGATAAGACTTATTGACAATGAGGGTAAAGCATGGGGCCATGAAACCAGCTTTACGATAGAAAAAACCACTAAAGGATACGAAGCAATACTAGAATAAACCCCCACGGGCGGACACGAGGGTCCGGCCCCTACGACAGAAACAATTTCCAAACATCATATTTCAATTTTGCAAACAGTTTTGGGCGACCACAAGGGTCGCCCCTACGACAAACTGGTATTTACCTCTTGACAAGGGGTAGTAAATGATTCAAAATGGTGAAAATTGGTGATAAGTGGTGACAAATGGTGACAAACATACTAGGACAACATCAGGTTAAGGTAAGCCCAAAAGGAAGAATTGCTTTTCCTAAAAAGTTTAGGGAGAGCTTGGGAGAAAAAATTATCATCACTAGAGGTTATGAGGGTTGTTTGATCGCCATTTCTGAAAAAGAGTGGGCAACTATCAGTGGAGAAACAGAAAACAAGTCTTTTATCTTTGGTCCCACCAGAGACACAACTCGTTTTTTACTTGGAAATGCTTCTTTTATTGAACTTGATGACCAGGGAAGATTTGTTGTACCAGCCCACTTAAGAGAGTACTCGGAAATTGATAAAGAAGCGGTTTTTTTAGGACTAAATAAATATGTAGAAATCTGGTCAAAAGAAAAATGGGAAGAATATCAAAAATACCTAAACAAAAACATTAGTCAGATTTCGGAAAGATTAACCCAGATCAATGATAGACAAAGTTAATCACATTCCCGTTCTTTTAAAAGAAGTTGTTGAATACCTAAAACCCCAAAAGGGCAAGAAAATTATTGATGCCACTTTGGGAATGGGGGGACATACTAAGGCGCTTTTTGAAAAAGGGGCCGAAGTTTTATCCTTGGAATGGGATGAGGAAGTTTTGGCAAAAACCAAGAAGCATCTAACCTGCCCCGATGCTTCTTGGAAGGCCGTCTTGGGAAATTTTGCAAATATCGATAAAATTGCCAATAAAAACTCATTTTCTCCTGTTGATGGAATTTTGTTTGATTTAGGAATTTCCACCTGGCACTACAAAAGTGCCCAAAGAGGCTTTTCCTTTTCAGACCAGGGCTTAGACATGAGACTTTCGTCAAAAAACAAAATTACTGCAGAGAAAATTATTAATACTGCCGGCAACAGTGAGCTTGAGGAAATTTTTATAAAATTTGTTCAACAGCAATCAGCGGAAAAAATAACTGAGCAAATTATTAAAAACAGACCAATAAAAACAGCCAGACAGCTCGAGGAAATTATCAAAAAAACAATTCCTCAAGGTAAGGGGAAAATGAACCCAGCTACCAAGGTTTTTTTGGCTTTAAGAATTGCAGTTAACAGCGAATTTGACAACTTAAAATTAGGACTTTCCCAAGGAGTGGATCTTTTAAAAAAGGGGGGCAGGATGGCGGTAATAAGCTTCCACTCTGGAGAGGATCGGTTGGTTAAACTTTACTTTAAAAAGTTGGCAAATATTGGAAAAATTAAAATTCTAACAAAAAAGGCGGTTCGCCCAAGTAAGGTAGAGATTAGGGAAAATCCCTCATCTCGAAGCTCTTTGCTAAGAGTGATAGAAAAAATATGAATAAACCAGTTAAGTATCTAACAATTATTTTGTTTGTCGGCCAGATTTTTATTTGGATATTTTCTCATTCGTTGCTACTAAACAACAGTTTTTCTATTGCTGAAAAAAAAGTTGAGCTGGAAAAAATATGCGAACATGGAAAAAGAATTGAAAAAACCATCGCCAAGGAAACCTCCCTTTCCCAAATAGAAAAAAGGTCTTTTGATCTAAACCTAATTCCGGTAGAAAAAATTGTTGTTTTATCCTTAAATCAACAGTTTGCACTACAAAAATGAGACAAACGGCCGATGTTTATTAAAAGAGCTTACATTCTTTTTGGTTCATTCTTGCTTTGGAGCGGCCTAGTTTGGGCACGCTTATTTTACTGGCAAGTAATCAACGGTGACAAGCTGGCGGCTCAGGCTATAAGCCAAACTATTCAAATAAAAGAGGTGTTGCCAGAAAGAGGCAGAATATATACCTCAGACAAGTTTCCTATTGTTTTAAACGAAAAAAACTATCTTTTCTATGGCTGGCTTCCGGAAATTGATACCGATCTTGAGTTGCTATCAGAAAAACTGGCCCCAATCATCGCTGCCGGCAGGGAAGACGAAGACGAAAAAGACATTCTGAAAGAAACAGAAAAGAAACTGAATGGGCTTTTTAAAAATGAAAGAGGGGTTAAGTGGGTGTGTCTGGATAAAAACATAAACGAGGAGCAAAAAAAGGTTATTTTGGAATTTGGAATACCCGGGCTTAGTTTTGAAGAAAAAGATGGCCGGTTCTATCCGGAGGGATCAATGGCCGCCCACCTAGTTGGCTTTTTAGGTCAGGATAAAATGGGCAGACAGACCGGATATTTTGGACTAGAGGGATTCTACGATCGTCAGCTAAAAGGCTGGGGCGGAGTAGAGTCAGGAAGCGGAGGAATTCTGGCAAAACTTTCTTTTCTTCAGTCCGGACAGTCAGGACTAGAGTCAAAATCAGGAAGAAATATTCATCTTTTTATCAACCGAGCCGCTCAATATATCGTTGAAGAAGAACTTGAAACAGCAATTACCAAGTATGGGGCAAAATCGGGTTGGATCATTGTTCTTGAACCAGAAACCGGAGGTATTTTGGCTTCAGCAGTTTATCCTAAATACGACCCAAAGAACTTTTTTCAATATGAAGCAAGACTCTATCCAAACCCGATCATATCAGAAGTATTTGAACCGGGATCAATAATCAAGCCACTCATTGTCGCTGCCGCCCTGGAAGAAAAAGTTATTGACACAAAAGACAAATGTAATATTTGCAATGGCCCCGTCACTATTGGAGAATATGAAATTGAAACCTGGAACAAAGAATATCATCCCGAATCCACCGTAGAAGAAATATTAAAACACTCCGATAATGTTGGCATGGTCTGGATAGGCAATAAGCTGGAACTGGACAATATTCTCAAGTATCTTCGAAAATACGGGTTTGATCGAAAAACAACAATAGATCTAGAAGGAGAGGTCAGCCTCCCTTTGAGAGAGGAAAAAGACTGGTATCCAATTGATATTGCTACCTCGGCATTTGGGCAAGGCATTGCCATTACCCCGATTCAAATGATTACCGCCTTTAATGCTCTTGCCAATGGAGGAGTAATTGTTCCTCCTCGGCTCATGGAAAAAGTTAGCGAAAACAACAATAACAATATAACCTGGCAATACAGACCTCCAAAAGGAAAAAGAATTATATCAAAAGAAACAACCAACCTAGTAAAAGAAATGCTTATTTCCGCTGTTAATGATGGTGAAGCCAAATGGACCAGGCTTAAAAACTACACTGTGGCCGGAAAAACAGGAACAGCTCAGATTGCCGTTAGAGGAAAATATGATGAAGAAAAAACCATCGCCTCGTTTATTGGCTACGCTCCTGCCGATAATCCTAGATTTACAATGCTTGTCTCTTTGGTAGAGCCGACCAGTTCTCAATGGGGATCGGAAACCGCCGCTCCTCTTTGGTTTGATGTCACCAGCAAGTTATTATATTTATGGGGAGTTTCTCCTCATTAAATGCAATCAAATTGGTTAAATTTGATATAATATCCATTGCAAGACAAACAAAACAATATGATTCAATTGTTTAGAAAACTTTTTACTCAAAGTATAATAAACACCTACAAGCATCTGCCGGTGGCCTTTTTTGCCAACCTGGTATATTTTTGGCCTAGTCGAGGGTTAAAAATTATTGGTGTTACCGGAACCGATGGTAAAACCTCAACAAGTTTTTTAATATATCATCTGTTAAAACAGGCCGGATTAAAAGTAGCCATAATATCTACAGTCAGCGCAAAAATTGATAGTGAAGAAATTCCTATAGGTTTTCATGTAACCTCTCCCTCTTCATGGAAACTTCAAAAATTACTTAGAAAAATGGCTGGCAGGGGAGTTAAATACGTCGTTTTAGAAACAACCTCCCACGGTCTTGACCAAAATCGGCTCTGGGGAATAAATTTTGAGGTGGGTGTGCTAACCAATGTGACCAACGAACACCTTGATTATCACAAAACCTGGGAAAACTATCTCAAGGCTAAAACAATTCTTCTCAAAAACTCAAAAATGGTCGTTTTAAACAAAGACGATTCTTCCTGCGAGAAAGTCAGAAAAACCATCAAAAACAAAAAAATTATCACCTACAGCATTAAAAAAGACGCCGATTATAAAGCTGCTGGAATAGTTGTTTCTATTGAAAAAACAAAGTTCAATTTAAAAAACAACAACCAGCTAATACCATTAATCTCGCCATTGATTGGAAAGTTTAATGTTTCAAATCAGCTGGCGGCAATAGCAGTAGCCAGATATTTCAAAACAGACTATAAAATAATTACTAAGGCGTTAAAAAGTTTTTCCGGAATTCTAGGAAGGCTGGAGTTTATTCCCAACAGAAAAAAACTAAAAATTATTGTTGATTTTGCCCACACTCCAAACGGCTTGAAAAACACCCTAATGCTCTTGAGTCAATTTGTTAAAAAAGGCCAAAGGCTTATTGTTATATTTGGAGCTGCCGGACTGAGAGACACATACAAAAGAGAACAAATGGGGGTAATTGCCGGAAAACTGGCTGATTTTGCTATTCTTACTTCAGAAGACCCTAGAACCGAAGATCCTAAAAAAATTATTTCTCAAATTGGCCAAGGGTGCCAACGCTCAAAGATGAAAAGACTAGGAATCGCAAAAAGCAGAGAGGTAAAAAAGAAAAAGATTAAAAAAGGATATTTTTCTATTATTAATCGTCAAGATGCGATTAATTTTACGATTAGAAAACTGGCTCGGTCCCATGATTTTATTATCTGTTGCGGGAAAGGGCATGAGCGATCAATGTGCTTTGGCACTACCGAATATCCCTGGTCGGAACACAACGCTGTTAGAATTGCATTAAAAGAAAAGAGGTAATATAAAAATATTTTTTGCTGAAGCCAACCATAACTATGGCACATATTTATTTCCCTATCAGGTTCTTTTAAAAACCGAGCCGAAAGATGATCTAATTCAAATTTACCAGTCAGGATTTTTACCGTTTAGAAATAATAAGAACCTTTTTTATCTTTCCCGAAGCTGCAGGTCAAACCTTGAAAACTTTTCTCTTTCTTCCGAGAATAAACGAATTATAAAAAACACCAGCCATTTGGTACCAGAAATTATCTCGCTTACAGACTTTAAATACACCCCAGAAGTTCAAAAAACATGCAAACATTGGGCAAAAGAGAGAGGTTGGCAGATATCCACCTCTAGTTTAAAAACAATCTTTACCAACCACATTTTTAATCAAGTCTATGTCTGGAAAGATACAATTAAAAATAATATTGTCTGTTATCAAATTTTATTTAAAAACAAAGACATAGTTCACACAAACAGCGTCTTTTACGATTCTAACTATCACGACACCGGACTGGGAACAAGGGCAATTATCGAAACTTCGCAAAGAGCTTACAGTGAAAAATTAAAGTTTGCCTACATGGGCACCTGTTATGCAATGTATAAAAGAAACATTCCCGGCTTTGAATTTTTTAACGGTTTTGAATGGTCATCCAACACCAAAGAGCTTAAACATCTAAATGAAAGGGCGACAGATAACTACCTTCTTAAAGAAAAAGAATATTTGAAAGAATTTCAGGGGGGCAATTTGAAAGATATACTAATAAATAAAGGCATTAAAATAACCTTTTAATATATGAAAAAGAACTGTGTTCATATTATCGGCATTGTTGGCCAGCTGAGCGCTCCGTTGGCGGTTGCCCTTAAAAAAAAGGGCTGGAAAATTACCGGATCCGATCAGGAAAAGACATTTCCTCCCCTAACAGATCATCTTATCAAAAATGGAATTGACTGGTCTCAAGGTTATAGAAAAGAAAATATAAAAAAAAGCATTGACCTGGTTATAATTGCCGGCAGCGCCCTAAGATCTGATCCCAACAATCCCGAAGTTAAAGAGGCAAAAAAAACTGGTCTAAAAATTATTTCTCAAGCTCAGGCAATAGAAAAATTCGTTATCCGCAAAAATTCGGTTGTCGTTGCCGGAACATTTGGAAAAACAACAACCACAGGAATGATTGTTTCCATTTTTAATAAATCTTCTAAAGGTCCAAGCTATATGATTGGCGGAGTTCCGGTAAATAAAACCAGCCCTCTTCAGATTAAAGACAGCGATTGGTCTATCGTTGAGGGAGACGAGTATCCCACCTTAGGATTCGATTCAAACTCTAAGTTTTTATACTATCATCCTAAATTTCTTGTTTTAACTTCGGCAAGATGGGAACACCAAGATATTTTTAAAAAAGAATCAGACTATATTAATACCTTTAAAAAGGTTGTTAATCTCGTCCCTAAGAGTGGTTTTATTTTAGCTTCAGAAAAAGGCGAGAATATTGAAAAAATTTTAAATAAATTTTCGGGGAAAAAATATTACTACGCAGTTAACAAAAGCAATAAAACAGATTTTTGGGCAGAAAAAATTAATTATACAAATAAAGGAGCCACGTTCTATCTTTGCGGAAAAACTATCAAAAAACCTATTAAAGTTGAGGCCTGTGTTTATGGACAGCATAATGTCGAAAATTCAGTTGCCGCCTCGTCGTTAGCCTTACTAAATGGAATTTCGGAAAAAGACGTATCTTTTGGAATTAAAAAATTTAAAGGAATTAAAAAAAGGCTGGAGTTTATCGGAAAATACAAAAATGTTTCAATTATTTCCGATATCTCTCAAACCAAACCAAGAATTTTGGCTGCTTTAAAAGCAGCCAAAAAACATTTTAAAAGAAATCTTTGGGTGGTTTTTTATCCTCATTACAGTGGTCTGCAAGAAAAAGAGAGCTTATTTGACTATCAAAATACATTTAACGATGCCAGGCAGGTAATTATCACCAAGGTTATTTTTAGAAAAGACATTAAAAAAGGAAAAAGAGTGTCTGGAAGCGACATAGTCCGGACAATAAACAGCTGCAAAAAAAATAGTCTCTATGTTCCCGTTGACGATCAGGTTGTTGAAATTCTATCAACCAAAACAAAATCCGGTGACGCAATTATTTTTATGTCTTCGGGAGATTATCGTGAGATTCTAAAAAATACTATTAATAAACTAAAAAGGAGGGGTGATGATTAAATTTCACATAACCGGCGGCCAGCCACTAAAAGGAGAAGTAATTGTTAGGGGAGCAAAAAATAGCGGATTCAAACTGATAATTGCCAGCTTGATGGGGGACGGTAAAACGAAATTAAGCAATGTTACAAGAGCCGTAGAAACAAAAATATCCGAATCGGTAACAAGAAAACTGGGAGGAGAAATTATCCACATGGGCAGTCACACCTTAGAGATCGACCCTTCAGGACTAAAGGATTGGTCGATACCGTATGGAATAGGCAAAGAATCCCGAGCCTCAACAATGTTTGTCCCCTCACTTTTATACCGCTTCGGCAAGGCCAAAGTTCCTTGGCCGGGCGGCGATAAAATTGGCGCCAGGCCGCTAGACAGACACTTTAAGGGGTTGGAAAAAATGG
>CAZAEB010000003.1:0-32572 GCA_964484095.1 uncultured Gammaproteobacteria bacterium | reverse complement strand
AAGGAGAACATCAAATTTCTTCAAAAAATTGCTAAAGAGATTGAGGCCAATATTTCCGGGTTTCCTACTCCATTTACAGTAGTTAGCGACCAATACGTTATTGGCTATCTTAGCGATGAAACGACGGGGAAGGCGATTGAAAGTATGGTTTTGTCGGTAATCATAGATGGGGATATTGATCAGTCCAATCCTATATTGGAAACAATAAGTCTTCCCTTGTTGGGGGAGATCAAAACAAAAGACCTTTCTCTTCCGATATTAACAATAGTGATTGGTGTTCTTGACGGGTTTAACCCTTGCGCTATGTGGGCGCTTCTTTTTTTGATTACTCTTCTATTGGCAATGAAAGACAGAAAAAGGATGTGGATGTTGGGCTCAGCGTTTATCCTTACCTCTGGTTTTGTTTATTTTCTTCTTATGAGCGCTTGGTTGAATGTTTTTCTTTTTTTGGGTTTCGTTGTCTGGATTAGAGTGGTTGTTGGAATTGTTGCTCTGGGAGCAGGCGGATATAATATCAGAGACTATATTATTAACAAAGATGGGGCATGTAAAATTACTGGTAGTAAAAAAAGACAAAATGTTTTTAAAAAACTAAAAAAGATTACCCAAAAAAAGGAGTTTATTTTCGCTTTGGGAGGAATCATTCTTCTTGCTTTAGCGGTTAATCTGGTAGAACTGGTTTGTTCGGCTGGATTGCCGGCGGTCTATACCAAGGTTTTAGCGCTCAGCAACCTTTCTTCTTGGCAGTATTATTCTTATATACTTTTGTATATTTTCTTTTTTATACTGGACGACTTGGTTGTGTTTGCTATTGCAATGACTTCTTTAAAAGCAGTAGGAATTAATGGTAAATATGCCCGTTTTTCACATCTTTTTGGAGGGGCAATTATGGTGGTGATTGGAATTTTGATGCTTTTTAAACCTGAGCTTCTTATGTTTGGTTGATTTTTGTCCCTTTTTCGATTGTTGTCAGGAATTTAGTTACTTCATCACAAGTTGAAGTGGTGAAATATTTAAAAACCTCTATTGGTTGTACCCATTTTAATTGGGATAGGTCACCTCCTGGTTTGGCTGACTGGTTTTTGCCAAGAGTACAGTAGAAGTACAAACCTACAATATTGACAGGTTTAAAGCCGGAATCTGGATATGTTCGACTTGCAACAAGACAATTAACATCAATAGAAAGACCAGTCTCTCGTTTTACTGTTTTTTTAATCTCTTGTTCAAAATTTAGCGATTTTAAGTTGCCTCCTGGAAAAACCCAGGTCAGGTTTTCGACCCATAAATCCTTATTCTTTCGCGCGCCAATTAGAACTTTATCTTGGTCATTAACGATAATAGCTAGGCCGATTGTAATAACTTCAAGTTTTGTTTTAGATCTTAAAAGCCAGTAGGATTTTAAAACTTTTGCCAAGTCGGTTTCACCGATATTAATAGCATCTACTTTTTGAGATGTTTGATCTTTAACAGTTTCGAAATAAGCATCGATTATTTCTCGAAAAAATTCGCTTCGTGTTTTATGTTTGGTTTTTATTACCTGTTCTAATTTTTGGTAGATTTCCGGTGGTAAAGAAAATCCAACAACTTTTGTTTTTCTGCTCATTTGTTTAACTTGTTTTAACTAAGTTAAACTATTTTAAGATGTTTGTGTTAATTTGTCAAAATACGAAGTTAAAAAATTGCAGAAACTTACGTGCTTTATAAAACAAAACAATCTATTGTGGGTGCGCCAGGACTTGAACCTGGGACCTCCGTCTTATCAGGACGGCGCTCTAGCCAGCTGAGCTACGCACCCTTTAGAATGGTTTGAGTTTAGCAAATAAGTTATTTTTAGGCAAATGATAAGCATCCTTTCTTGTCAGCGGTTATTGTTTTTGTTAAACTTGTTTTATGAATAAAAAGATACTTATTCCCGCTGTTATTGTTTTACTTGTCGGCCTGGTTGCTTTTGCTGTTTGGGGAGGCGCTTTTGCCGGCAAAAAAGCGGCGATTCAAATAAATACTACACCCTCGGTAAAGGTTTTTCTAAATGACAAAGAGGTTGGTACTAGTCCATTTGAGAGCGAAACAATAAAGCCCGGTGATGTTGATCTGAAATTAGTTCCGGAAGATTCAACTTTGGGGACTTGGGAGAAAAGACTGACAATTAATCCCAATACTCGTTTAATAGTTGATAAGCAGTTTAATGCTGACTTGGAAAAAGAGGAAAGCCAGGTTCTTTATCTCGAAAAAACTGGTGATAAAAATAAAGCAGGGTTAGTTTTAGTTTCTATTCCTGATGGGGTGTCGGTTACTGTTGATGGCCAAATGAGAGGGTTTGCTCCGGTTAAGCTGGATGATATCTCTGTTGGTGACAGGAAAATTGTAATTTCTCATCCGGGATATAAAAGTATAGAGGTGTTAACTCGCGGCTTGGGTGGTTATCGGCTCATGGTTGAGGTTAAGCTTGCCAAAGAGGATGTTGGTTTGGCTGAACAGCAAGAAGACGAAGAGAATAAAGATGGGGCAGAAACAGAACTGGAGGGCGTTTATGTGGTTATTAGTGACACTCCTACTGGTTGGCTTCGGGTGAGAATGGAACCTTCTACAATAGCAAGCGAAGCGGCTAAAGTTAATCCAGGAGATCAATTTTTACTGCTAGATGAGAAATCCGGTTGGTACCAGATTGAGTATAAGCAAGGCGAAGAGGGCTGGATTTCTGGAACCTATGCTGAAAAGGTCGAAGAATAATATCTTCACTTTCCCTTTTTATTTATCATTGTTCGAACGATAATTATTCCTCCGCTTACCATAAGGAAAAGCATTGCAAAGGTCCAGAATTTCTGCTCGCTGTTTAGATTAAGAACAATCATTCCCAGCAACGCCGAGAAAAGCCAATAATAGATGGCAATTTTTGGTTTTGGGATACCAGCTTTTAGCATTAGATGGTGAAGATGTTCTGCATCGCCCCAAAATGGAGAGTGTTTTTTAGCTAGTCTTCTTATTATTGTTATTATTCCGTCTATCATTGGTACGGCCAGAACCAAAATGGCGGTAGCTACTTTGGCTCCGGAAAGAATTGCCAGAACAGCTAGGAAAAAACCCGCCAAGCTTTTTCCACTATAACCGGGCATGATTTTTTGAGGGTAAATATTAAAAGGAAGGAAACCAAGATATCCTCCGGCTACCGCTCCAGCTAGAACTATTACCGGCCATTGAGTAATGTCTTGACTGAATCCCAAGCTTAAAACACCGATGGTTATTGCTGCGATAGTTACAAATCCTGGCAGTTGGCCGTCGACTCCCCCTGACCAACTGACAATATTCATGCACCAGATAATCCAAACAATCGTAAAAATATCAGAGATTAACCAAATATTTCTTACCTGACCAAAAAGATTAAAAGTTAGCTGGGGCTGGTCAAGATGAAGAATTCCTCCAAAGGGGTTGGTGATAAAAGCAATCCCGATTCCCCCGGCGATGATTATTAGAGCAGATAGGGTGTTTGTTCCCAAGCGAAAGTAGGGACTGATATCAAAAAGATCATCGACAATGCCAATTACCAAGTTTATTAATCCGGCAATAAGAATGGCAAGAAGATGATTGTCTAGAGGAAGGAAAATCAAAGTGGCAATAAAAATGGCAAGGTATATTGGTATTCCTCCGCTGCGCGGAACAGGGCGGGTATGGATTATTTTCGGGTGTTTTTTCTTATCTGGTTTTTCCGTCCAGCCTTTTTTTTGGAATATGTAAATTACCAGGGGGGTGGTGGTAAAGGAGATTAAAAAAGCGATTAAGAATGGTTGGCTGAGTAGGTTAACCACGGTATTTAATTAAACTATATCATCAAAAGAACTATTTTTATTAAGGCGATAGTGTTAAATGTGGCAAACAAAACTCCTCCAAAGACTAGAATTTGAGACAAAAATGTTTCTTTGTCTAAAAACATGCTGGCGATTAAGGAATTGACGATTAAAAAAACAAGGGAAAAAACTGGTAGAACTATTATCAGTAGCGGCTGGATCAGTTGTGACTCTCCCCAGGGTCGGCTGAAAAATAGAGGAATTTCTGGGGGAAGACTAGGATATGAAAAAATTATTATTCCTAGTTGGGCAAAAACTAGCAGTATAGTGATTCTTATTTGAGCGGCAATTGCTCTATTGAGCCATATTTTTCCCAGACTACCAAAGAGATTAGTAAGAAAAGATTTCATAAATCTAGATTTTTTTAGTTACTTTATATTCAATTCTTTTTCCCAGCATCAACCTGGTTTGAGCGTCCAGTCCTGGTAAAACTGCCATAAAAAGGGTGGCAATGGGCATCAGTATCCATTGAGCAAATTCTAATATTTTACCTTTCAAGCTTTTATTTTTTAGCTCTTCTGGTCTAAGTCGCAAATCAAGAATTATAGTTACTACCAAAGCCAGAAGGCAAGTGGTCAAAATCAGTTGAGAAAACTTAGGAAGATTATAACCTAAAGAAGTTTGCATAAATTTTGGATTAACCAGGGTAGGAAGCAGAGCTCCCAAGGTGAGAATAAACCAGTTGGTTGACCAGATGAGATGGGTTTCTAAAATCTTAAATATTCGTGGCAGTTTAACTCGCCAGGGAATTTCCGGATGTTTTTTGGCCTGGTCAACAGCAAAAGCCAAATCAGTAGCTCCCCAAGCGTGGCGCTGAGCTTGGAGATAGCGGTTTTTAAGAGCTTCTGCGTAGGTTTTTCCTTCCGGGGCGTCGATACTGGTGGGAAGGAAGATGGGATTAACCTTAACCTTTCCTTCTTTTCCGAAAAATGATTGAAGGAAAATGTGCCAGTCTTCGGGAATAATATCTGTGTCCCAGTAGCCAACATCATCGAGCATTTTGTATGAAAGAGAATAGGTGGAATAGTTGAAAAACAACCCGTCTGGTTCTTGAAGGTTGCTTATGTGGATAATGTTTCCAATAACTCCCACAATTCTTATTGGGCTGGGAACTTTATCAAGATTGTTGTACCAGAAGATTGGCGATTGCCAGAATCTAATATATCTGTTTTGGTTTTTAGAAAAATTATAAGTAAGAGCAGAAAAATACTTAGGGTTAAATTTTATATCAGCATCACAGCTTGAGACGGTGAGGTATTTTATATCTAACCCCAATTTGTCGATAATATTTTTCTTAAAATATTTAGCAGCATAGGCTTCATTTGAAGCCTTGCCCTTAATTTCGCCGATAATTCCGTCAGGGTGATAGGTGGTAATTATCATTCCAAATATATTCTGGTACATTTTAATCAAGGTTTTAGCTCGTTTTTTGGCATCCGGTTCGGCTCTACTTTCCATGGCAAGAACGACAAAAATCTGTTTCTTGTCAATATCTTTTTGTCGAGCCAGTGAATTAAGAGGATTTTTTAAAGTTTCTATCTTTTCCTGATAGTTGGGAATGATAATCACGTGTCGAATATCTTTCCAGGCTAACCAGTTTGCCTTTTTCTCCTTCTTGTATCGTTTTTTCCAGTTTGTTTTTTCATCAGCCTTTATTTTCGAATATCCCTTAATTCCTAAAAATGCCGATTTGAAAGATTGGTAAAACCAGAAGATTAAAAAACTAATAATAAAATATGCAACCACTTTGGGCATAAAAAAAGATCCCCAAAGTGGGAAAAGAATAATTATCCAGGAAACAAGTCCAGGAACTATTTCCCAAATACGATATGATTTTTGTTTTTTGTTCCTGCTCATGGTTAGTAGCCGGTCAGATTCCTCTTAGTGGTGGATATTTTAACATTTTTATTGAAAATTAGCTTTGTTTAGAAGAAAAATCCTATCTTTAAGCTGGTCTGACACTAAAGGAAGGTAGTTTTTTTCAAGATATAGGTCCAGCTCTGGCCAGTGTTTTTCTTCTTCTTTCATCTTTATTATTAGTTTTGGTTTTTTGTTTTCGATCGCTTTTAAAGTTTCTTCATAACCATCAAAATCAGATATGTGATAGTTAACCACATATCTTCCTGGGGGAAGTCGGTTTGATAGGGCATAGGAGCAAGAGGCTTCTCCCCATACAAAAATACTTTCATCTGGCAAAGTTGTTTCTTTGACAAACTTGGCCAGTTTTTGGTTTTCTAAAGCCCGGTATCCCCAATATGAAATATATTCTTCGTTGGTTTTTGCCCCTATCAGTTTTTTTGCAAAATTTTGATAGTATGAAAGCTGGGGATAGCGCCAAAACTGGTAATGGTTGTGTGAGAAAATGAGCATGCCAATGGCGACCAAAGGAAGAATGAAATCCCCAGGATTTTTAATTTTTCCTGCCGGCTTAATCGCGAGAATCCTGTTGATTAAAAGAGCGGCAAGAATCACTATTGAGGGAGAAGATTCAATTAAATAATGAGGATAGGGTCTTGTGGAGAGAAGAGCCCCAAAAAGGGAAAAAGTAAACCAGGTAAAGAAAAATAGTATTTCTTTGGAAATAATTTTTCTTGCCAAAAAGGTGGCAGCGGTGAGAATGGCCAATATTTCTAATCTGATAAATAACTCACTGCTTCCGCCCTGCCAGGAAGAAAGATATCCGATGTTTTGCATTAAGGCGGAACGAACATAAGGAGTAAAAGCTCCCTTAGTGGCATAGTAGATAATGCTCAGAAGTATTGGAGCAGAAAAACCGGCAATCATTCCCCAGAGTTTTTTGTCTTTTAAAACCTTTAGAAAGCTTTTTTTAGATACCGATTTTATTGTAAGGAAAAATATTGCTAAGATTATGCCGACAAAATCAAAGGCAATCGGGATCTTGTAGAGAAAACCGACACTAAATATTCCTCCAATAATTATCCCCCAAGAAAAATTGCTTTTTTCTGGTCTAGTTAAAAGAAGATAAACCGCCAAGGTAGCCGCAGCGGTCATGAAAATTTCTCCATTGGCGACTCTACCTTCAAAAATTAAAAGCAGAGCGGAAAAAATGATTCCTCCTAAAATGGGCAGATATTTGTTTTTGGTAAGTTTTTTGATCAAGCTATAAACCAGATCAATATGAACAAGACTGGTAACTATCGAAATTAACCTAAACCAAAAAAGACTGTTTCCACTAATGGCGGCAGTCAAATAAAGGAGTGGCGGTTTATTGTCGTGAATATCTCGGTAAAAAACTAATCCTTTCCTAAAAGCGTTTCCTAATACCAAATATATACATTCATCTCCATAAGAAACAGGTTCGAAAAGTGCAGGAATATATAGAATTATATTTATTGCGATTAAAATCAGCAGTGGTTTTTCTGGGATGAATTTTTTGATTTTAAACATTACTCTCTGTCCATTTCTAGAAAAGATAATGAGTTTAGCCTATAAATTTCAGTTATCGTATATCCTGCTATTTTTACTGATTGAGGATCGTCGCTGGTAACCACTCCAATTGTGTTTTTTTCCGGCAGCTGATAAATGACATCTTCAGGCTTCATTTGGGCGGTGCCGACAAAAAAAGGCAGTTCTCCTCCAGGAGAATAAATCGGGGCATTTATCTGATAGTACTTTGTTTCCCAAAGATGATGGGCGCCACCATTGTAGTTAATAATTGAAATATCAGAGCTGTTGTTTTTAATCCAGTCGGAAAATTCTCGGAAAGGTTTTTTAAATGGCTTTGTAAATTGAGCATAGCTAATTTGTAAATAAAAAACAGCCAAAATTGCAATTAAAAGCAAAGAGATTTTTCGCCAACGTGATGCAAGAAGGATTGCCAAGGGAGGGACACAGTAGAGAAGGTAGCGCTCATAAAAAATTTTCAAACTTGTTTGAGAGATACCAAAAGCAACTATTGGCGGAATCGTTAGCCAAAAAACCAAAAGCAAGTCTTTCTTTTGCCATTTTCTTAGTGCTAAAAGAGTTCCGGCAAGAAGTGGGGTAATTTTGTGAATGGGGGCAAGGGGCTTGTTGTTTAAAAAGTTTATAAATATATTAACCAGATCTGCTGGTTTTGGTTTTCCCAGCCAGAATCCTTCGGAAACTAGGCTGGTTTGCAGATAAAGAGGATACAGCCAAGGAATGTAAAGCACGCCAATAATCAAATAGTCTTTTATGGTTTTTAGGATATTTTTTTTATTTGGCTGGTCAAATATTAGCCAGAGAAATTGGGCAAACAATACCAAGAAGGCAAAATGATGGGAATATATGGCTGCTGCGGCAGCAAGAATGTATCCCCAGCGGTTTTTTGAGACCAGAAAATAAAAAGAAAGAACGGTAAAAAAGAGAAGAGAAAAATACATTCTTCCTTCAAAAGCATAGGGAAATAAAAACGGGTTAAAAAAGGTCAGTAAGACCGAGAGGATGGCTGTTTTTTTATTATAAAGCTTTTTGGAAATTAGGTAAACAAGAGTGATTGTTCCAAGATAAAAAAGCAGAGTTAAGCTTCTTATGGCAATTTCTGATGAACCGAAAATTTTAAACCAGGACCACATAATAATATAGAAAAGAGGTGGAGAAGTGTCCTTGGCGACAACACCAATCATTTCAAAAAAAGGTCTCTGAGCTAAAACTGCACTAAATGCCTCATCTCCCCAAAGACTACAATTAAAAAGCGTTTCCATTATTGAAGTCTAGCAAAGAAATAGAAATAATTACAACCGGAAAAGACGGCGAGCTGTTTTGGTGGTTATTTTATTAACTTCTTTTTTTGAAGTGTTTTTAATTTCTGCCAGCTTCATTGCCGAGTAAGGCAGGAATCCCGGTTCATTTCTTTGATCTCTTTTAGGCTCTGGAGTTAAAAAAGGCGAGTCGGTTTCTAAAATTATTTTTTTCAGAGGAATTTGAGTAAATACGTTTTGCAAGCCCTTATCATAGGTTAAATTACCATCAACTCCGAAACAAAAACCGAGATTGACCACCCTTTCTATTCCTTTTTTCCCAGCAGAGTAGCAGTGAATAACTCCTTTTACTTTTTGATATTTTTCTAATGTGGTTAAGGTGTCATCAAAGGCCTTGCGAGTATGAACAACAATAGGAATGTTTTTCAAGACTGCCAGTTCTATTTGTTTTTCAAACAAAAAAATCTGATCTTTTTTTGATCGGTCTTTTTCTGGAGGAGGAGCGGGCGAGTAGTCAAGACCGCTCTCTCCGATTGCGATTACTTCTTTCAAACAAGCAAGTTTATTAAGCTTTTCTATTTGTAATTTTAAAGAATCTTTGTTTTCTGGATCAGTTTGCTGAGGGTGAATACCAACAGCGGCATAAACGACTCCGGGATATTTTTTGGCAATCTCTATCGCTTTTATTGAGTCACCGATGTTACTGCTTACACAAATTATTTTTTCAACTCCGGATTTTTGGGCATTTTGGATTACCGAGTTAAGAGTGTTTTTATAGTCAGGAAAATTAAGATGGGCGTGAGTGTCGATCATGTTTATGCAATTCTGGGAAATAGTGGCTTTTTTGGGGCTTTTATTGGTTTCCCTCTGGCAAATATTTTTCTAATCTGTTTTGCTGTTTGAGGCATAAAGGGCTCGATTTCACTAGTAATATTTAGAATTGTGCTTATTGATTCTTTTAGGGATTTTTCCAGTTCTTGGCCTTTTTTCTCCCAGATTCTTTGATCATTAAAGCTTTTGTTGGCTCCAGAAACACTGTTTACTCCTTTATTCCAAATAGTAAAAAGAGCCTCGGGAGTGTTGGCAGTTTTAATGAATTTCCCAATCTCGCTGTTTTTTTCAATTTTTGTAGTTGAGACGGTGATGTTATTTTTCTCTGCCAGTTTAGCAACTCTGGAAACAAGGTTTCCTAGCCCATTTGCCAGGTCGGCATTGTATTTTTGGGTAAATCTTTTAATACTTACATTGGTATCTCCGCCGATGGGAAAAGAGGCGGCAATAAGATATCTGGTTCCGTCAATACCAAATTTTTCTAAAAGTTCATCGGGAGAGATCATGTTGCCGAGGGATTTTGAAACTTTTCTATCGTCAATGATATAGAAATCATGAATGATAGTTTTTTTAGGAAGTGGAAGATCGACAGATAGCAAGATTGCTTGCCAGATAACAGTATGAAAGGTAAGAATTTCTTTGCCTAAAATGTGGATATCTGCCGGCCAAAAATCTTTTTTATCTTTTAAAAATCTGGTGGCGGTGTAGTAATTAAGGAGAGCCTCAATCCAAACATAGATGGTTTGATTTTTATCCCAAGGAATGGGGATTCCCCATTCAACATTAGCTCTTGATATTGAGATGTTTCGATCAATGGTTTTTAGTTTTGCCAATACTTCCCGCCTTTTTCCCTCTGGGATAATGTAGTTGGTTTCGTCACTCTCGATGAGTTTAATAATTTTAGGAATGTATTTAGTTATTTTAAAAAACCAGTTTTCTTCCTCCTGCTGTACTGTTTGTTCTGGGGGATGAAGAGGGCATTTCCCATCAACTAGATCAGTTTCAGTTAGGAATTTTTCACAGCCAATACAATAAAGTCCTTTATATATAGACTTGTAAATATCTCCTTTTTGGTAAATGTTATTTAAAATTTCACTAACGAGTTTTTTATGATCTTGGCAAGTGGTTCTGAAAAAGTAGTCGTTAGAGATGTTAAGTTTTTTCCAGACTACTTGGTATTGCTTGGAAATCTGGTCGCAAAAATCAATAGGCCTTAAGCCTTTTTTTTCCGCCGCTTGAGCTACTTTGGCTCCATGTTCGTCAGTGCCGGTTAGAAAAAACACTTCTTTTCCGGATAATCTTTGATAGCGGGCGATAATGTCGGCAATTATTGTGGTGCAGGCATGACCAATATGGGGTATGTCATTGACGTAGTAAATTGGCGTGGTGACGAAAAATCTTTTTTTATCCATAAAAAATCCTTGCTTTTAAAAATTATACCCCAATCTTAATTGAGTTGGGGAATTTATTTTTTTGACATTTTACCGCTGGTCTTTTTTCCAGCGGTCTTTTTGGATTTTTTTGGAGCAGTTGGTTTTTTTTCAGAAGATTTGTTTTTTAGCATTCTTGCCAATCTTGATTTAATCCTTGAGGCTTTTTTTTTGTGAATGATATGTTTTTTGGCTGATTTGTCTATTTCACAATAAGCTACCCCAAGACTTTCTAGGGTTAGTCTTTTTTCAAACTCTTTAACCGCTTTTTTAACTTTTTCTCTTACCTTGCGGTTAATGTCTTCTTTTCTTTTTGATACTCTCAAAGCCTTTTTGGCTGATTTTGTTATTGGCATAAATAAAAATTAATCTTTAATTTACTGCGCCAGTATTTTATCAGTCTCTTGTGGGTAATTCAAGGGCGTGATATATTTGCTAAATGACTTTGAAAGATTTGTTTACTAATGGCAAAAACATTCTTTCTCGCAAGCAGACAAATATTCTTTCGGCAGCTTTTGTTTTGGGATTTGCATTTACCATATCTGCCTTATTGGGGATCTTGCGGGACAGGTTTTTATATGCTCAGTTTTACTCCTGTTGCACCAGTCAGTTAGATGCCTACAATGCTGCTTTTAGAATTCCTGACATAATTTTTAAGCTTTTGGTGATCGGGGCGCTTTCGGCGGCATTTATTCCTGTTTTTTCAGGAGCGCTAAACGAGGATAAAAAAAATGCTTATCGTCTGGCCAGATCAACAATAACTCTTTTGTTTTTAATCTTTTTTGGAATTTCTGTTGTTGTTTTTATTTTTGCTCGTCCGCTTTCATCTCTTATCACTGCGGGTTTTTCATCTGAGCAAGTAGACCTGATGGCCAGCTTGACCCGGTTGATGCTTGCCGCCCAGTTGTTTTTTTTGCTGAGTAATTTCTTAACAGGAATACTGCAAGTGAATAAAAGATTTTTAGTTCCTGCTTTTTCTCCGGTTGTTTATAATTTAGGAATTATTTTCGGGATAGTTATTTTATCTCCTGTCTTGGGAATTTATGGTCCAGCGGTTGGTGTTTTGATTGGTTCATTTCTTCATTTTGCTATTCAATTGCCTTTGGTGGCCAGTCTGGGTTTTAAACTTAAGCCGGAATTTTCTTTTAGTCTTCCAGGAGTCAAAAGAATTGTGCGACTGATGGTTCCTAGAAGTTTGTCATTGGGACTGGGCGAAATTGAGTCAACAGTAGTTTTGTTTCTGGCGACATCTTTGCCGACTGGGTCTTTGTCACTTTTGTATCTTGCTCAGCATTTAGGGTCGCTTCCTTCCCGGCTTTTTGGGGCAACTATCGGCCAAGCGGCTCTGCCGGCGCTTTCTTCTTCTTATTCACAGAAAAAGGATAAGGAGTTTACAAAAATTTTGGTTGATTCTTTTCTTCAGGCCCTTTATTTAACTATTCCTGTTGCGGTAGCGATTTTGGTGCTTAGGATTCCGATTATTCGGTTGGCATTTGGAACAAGAGGATTTCCTTGGCAGGCAACATTGAAAACTGGCCAAGCATTGGCTTTCTTGGCCCCAGGAATAATTGCTCAGTCCGGCATTCAAATTATTACCAGGGGTTTTTATTCTTTGCAAGACACTAGGACTCCGTTTTGGGTGGCGGCAATATCTTTGGTGATTAGTGTTGTCATTGGAGTTTTAGGGGTTTATGTATTCAATATGGGAATTTTAGGATTGGTTTTGGCAATTTCCTTGGCAAGCATTTTCCAGTTTTTAGTTCTTTTCTTTTTTATCTCTAAAAAAGTGAAATATTTTCCATGGCGGAGAATATTCGTGTTTTTGGGCAAGGTTGGCATTTCAGCCACTTTTTCAGGAGCAGTTTCCTGGGCGGCAATGAGAGGTTTAGATATTTATTTTATTGATACTTCGCGGGTTGTCGGGTTGATGCTGTTAACCTCGATTTCGGTTATTTGTGGAATGATTATTTATCTGATGCTTTCCTTCGGCTTGAAGGTGGAGGAGATTAAAGCCTATCTTAATTTAATAAAGAGGTTTAGATCATTAAAACAGGTGATTGCTTCTTCCGGGGATCAGATTCAAAAACAGAAAGAAGTTTTGGAGTCTCCGACTAGCTTTTGACACTTGGTTTTTAGTTTAATATACTGATTCAGAATGGCCAAAAAAGAAATATCCCTTCTTACTGATCAGTCTTTTGACTTTACTTTGCTGGGCAGAGTGGTTAGCTGGCTGACAACGGTAGGTAGATTTATTGTCGTTTTTACTGAACTTATCGTTATTGCCGCTTTTATTTCTCGTTTTTGGTTGGATAGAAAGAATTCTGATTTGTCGGCAGATCTTCGCCAAAAGAGGGCAATATTGGAAAGCGTCGTTGAATTTGAAAATGATTTTAGAGTTGTTCAGGAAAGGATTTCTCAGGGCAATAAACTGGTCGGGAAAAATGAGGATCTTGCCAGTCCTTTAGTTGTCATTGCCCGCCAGATTCCTGACGATATTGTGGTTAATAATTATCGATTTAATAAAATTTCGGAAAAATCAACCATTTCTTTATCGATTCTGGTCTATTCAGAGTCGAGTTTAGCTCAATTTATTAACAATATTATTGCCGATCCGGAGGTGGAATCGGTAAGGGTGGGGATGATTAAAAAAGAAAAACTATCTTCGGGGACAAGTATAAATTTACAAGTTAACCTTAAACAGAATGATCAAAGAGTCTAACTTAATTTTCAAGGCAGGTCGGACGTATAAAAATTATAAAAATAAAGAGGAAGTTTGGCGTTATGGCGAGTTGACGATTACTTTACTGGCAATTGCTTTTTTTGTAGTTTTTGCAATCAGGCCAACGGTCAGGGCGATATCAACCCTTCTTTCAGAGATTGAGAACAAAAAAGAGCTTTCTCAAAAGATGGGCAAAAAAATCAATCAGGTAATTGCTGCTCAAACAAATTTTGCCTCTATTCAGGGAGAAATTGCTTATCTCGATGAAGCCTATCCTCAGCTTCCTCAATTGGCCAAAGGTGGGGCTCAACTAGTGGGATTAGGTTTAGAAAAAGGATTAATTGTGGATTCGGTCACTTTTTCGGAGGTGAAATTTTTTTCCAGCAAGGTTACGAGGCCAGCTTCCAGTAAAGATCAGGCAACCACGGGAGTCAGTTATTCTGCTTCTTTTTCTGGTGATTATGAAGCGATTAAATTGTTTTTGGACGATCTTTTGAAGGTAAGGAGAGTTTTTGTCGTTGATGGTTATTCGATATCTGTTTCTGAAGATTTGCCGACGGGCTGGGTTAATGTTTCTGTTTTTGGTTTATTGCCATACTTTATAAACTAATGGTAGAAAAAAAAGATTTGGTTCCAAAAATCAAAAAGATGGTTGAGTCAAAAAACAGAAAGGCGGTAATTAAAAGGAGAAAAAGGGTATTAAAAAACCTGGTGATAATATCAGTCTTTGTTCTTTTTGCCAGCCTTACCTGGGTGATGCTAGAAGGATATCATCTTTTGCTTTCCAAGGAGATGGTTGAAAAATCCACCTATTTAGTAAAGCCTTTGAACCCCGAGATTGACAGTGGGCTAATTTCAGAATCACAAAAGAAGAAGTTTTTTTCCTTAGAAGAGATTGATAACTATTACAAATCTCTTTCTCAGTTAGAATCTGAATCTTCCTCTATGGATGTCCAATAAAAAAAAACCAGCTATTATAGGCAAAGTTCGCACGGGAAAAATTCCTACAGTATTGGGATTGTTTTTTCTTTTGGTAACTTTAGCACTTTTGTATTTTATTTCCGAGACAAGAATATTTGGTTCTCGTGCTAGCGCCCAAATTATTCCCAGAGGCGCCAACGTAACCAATGTTATTGACCGTTCTTTATCGGTTTCCTGGGAAACCCAAACAGCAACAACAGGGTTTATAAAAATATTTATTGATGGTGAAGAGCGAATTTTTTTTGATGTTCGCGATCGAGTTTCTGGCAGTTCAGAAAATTATTATCTTCACTATGTTTTAGTTGAGGGATTAAACCCAAGTTCAGAATATCGGTTCCAGCTGGTTTCTGGGGGAAAGAGTTATAATCTTTTGGGAGAGGCAGAAAACAGATCGACAGCAAAAACCGCAGCCATCTATTCAGGACAGCCTCCAGAGGCAAAGTTGGCCTTTGGAAGGGTTGTTGACAGTAATGGTGAAGCAGTTTCAGGAATTTTAGTTTATCTGGATATTCCCGGAATGGCTCCTCTATCCTCGCTGACCAGTTCATCGGGAATCTGGGTAATACCTTTAGCTTTTGCTTACAACGCCGGTCTTTCTGCTCCTGCTAATTATCAAGAGGGAGAGGTTAAAGAAAATATTTCTGTTGAAGGAGGAAATATGGGGCGGTCGTTGGTGGTTAATTTTACTAGGGATAATCGTCCAGTAAGAAATATTGTTTTGGGAGTAGATAGTGATTTTACTAATCAGGATTCTATTAAGGATAACGAGTTGGGTTTCAATGCTGGACAAGAAGGGGGCAGTAATTTTGCCACAAATGGATCTTTGTATGAAAAAGAGAAAGAGTTTGAAATTATCAGTCCTAACGATGGGGAAACGGTTAGTACTCTCCGGCCAGAGATATTTGGAACGGGACCGAAATTGGGATTGGTGAAAATAACTATCGAATCGTCGGTTGCCTATGAAAGTAGTTTGGAAATTGGAGATAGTGAAGAGTGGCAGTGGACGCCGCCAGGGGATTTGGAGCTTGGGAGTCACACCTTAACGGTTGATTATACTACTCCTCAAGGAGAGAAAAAATCTTTTGTTAGAAATTTTGTTGTTCTAGCTGCTGGGGATGAGAATGACCCTGCTTTTACGGCTACTCCTTCTGGAGAAACAACAACGCCTACGCCAACCCCGACAACTGTTGCTCCGTCGGTTTCACCGATTAACACTCCAACTTTGTCACCAACACCGACAACAGATCTTTCTCGGAGTACTATGCCGGCAACCGATTCCGGAGTTCCCGAAACAGGAATCTTGCTTCCGGTCATGACAGCATTTGTTATTGGCTCTGTCTTTTTATTCGCTGGTCTTCTTCGCTTGTTTTAAAGAGTGGTTTAATTTAAAATCTTTCTAGATGAATTCAAAAATGATTATTGCAATATTTCGCACGCTTCGTCCTGGTCAGTGGGTTAAAAACCTAGCTGTTTTTGCTTCAATTATATTTACTGGCCAGTTTTTTGAAGTAGATCTTTTCTCTAAGGCCTTAATGGTGTTTATTTCTCTTTGCCTGCTTTCTTCGGCCTCGTATACTTTAAATGATATTGTGGATGCTCCTTATGATAAAAAACATCCTTTAAAAAAGAATCGTCCGGTTGCCAAAGGAGATCTTTCTGTCGCTTTAGCATCCCGAATCTTTTTTGTTCTTGTTGGCATCGGTTTGGTAATTGCCGCTTTTCAGAGTTTGGGTGTTTTTCTAATCTGCTTGTTTTTTATAGTCCTGCATGTTTTTTACTCATTTTTATTGAAAAAGTTTGCCCTTTGGGATATTATTGGCATTTCTTTTTCGTTTATCATTAGAACCTTGGCGGGAGAGGTTGCTACCGGCTACCATCTGCCTATTTGGTTAATGTTTACGGTAGTTTTTCTTTCCTTGTTTATTGCTAGTGGAAAGAGAAGGAGTGAGTTGGTTACTAAGGGGAGTGAAACAAGACCAGTATTAGAACGTTACCAAAAATCTCTTTTAGACTTTTACTCTTCGATTTTTGCTGTTGCTACCTTGATTTCCTATTCTTTATTCACATATTTTTCTGATATGGAGTTTGGTGGAAAGCTGGCAGAGTATATGGGGACAGATATTGGCCACATGATTATAGGAAGAAAGTGGCTGATGATTACTATTTTGCCGGTAATTTTTGGGATTATGCGTTATGCCCAACTGGTCTATGGTTATTCTGGGGGTGAACGACCGGAGAAATTGCTTGCCTCTGATATTCCACTTGCTTCTTCGATAATTTCTTGGGGATCAATACTAATCATTATTATTTATGTTATTTAGGTCTTTTTCTTTCTTTTCTATTCGAAGAATATTTGCTGACTATCGCTGGGGGATTTTGCTGGCAATAGCTTTTCTAGTTCGTTTTTACCATCTTGATTGGGGAGAGGGGCTTTTTTTTCATCCTGACGAAAACAACATGGCCAGAAGTGTCTCGCAAATGAGTTTTCCTGACATTGATCCTCGCTTTTTTGCATATGGCCAATTTCCTTTGTATTTGGCATATTTTACCGGCATTTTGATAAATAGCTTTAAGCTCGGATTTACTACCGTTGTTGCTTTCAGTGAGGCAGTATATCTTTTAAGATTTTGGTCAGCGGTTTTTTCTTTGGCAACTGTAGTGATTGGCTATCGACTGGCAACGGTTTTGTTTCCTGACAAAAAGCAAAGATATATTTATCCTGCTCTCTTGGCCTTAACTCCAGGACTTATCCAATCGGCTCATTTTGGAACTACCGAATCAATACTGGCCTTTGTTTTTATCGCTTTGGCCTATTTTTGTCTAAAAATATTTAGAAAAGAAGCTGAAAATAAGCACTTTTTAATGGTTGGTTTTCTTGGGGGGATTGGTTTGGCTACTAAAATGAGCGCTATTGTTTATATTTTCCCCTTACTATTAGTAACAGTGGTGATTAATGTTGCCAATAGTGAAAAAAAACTTATTGGGGCAAGAAATTCTTTGTTTCTTTTTCTTATCACCGGTTTATTTTTTGCTTTGTTTTGTCCGTTTTATTTTATTCGCTGGCAGGAGGCGTTAACTACGGTTGTTTACGAATCTAGGGTTGCTGTTGGCGAAGCGGTAGTTTTTTATACTCGCCAGTTTACCAATACTGGGCCAGTTATTTTTCAGTTGACAAAAATATTTCCTTGGGTATTGGGCTTGCCAATGTTTCTTCTTTTTCTAGCAGGCCTGATTACTGGTGTAGGACGACTACTTTTCAGAAGGATGAGGCTCAAAAAAGGACTGGTTATTGTTTTGATTGGTCCAGTATTTTGGTTTATGTTTAATGGTTTTTTGTATGCTAAGTGGGTTCGATTCATGATTCCGATTTTACCTTTTTTTGTTTTGTTGGCGGCCTGGTTTGTGAGTTTAATAGAGAGAAAGAAAGTGAAAACATATTTTTTGTTAGCAGTCCTTTTTCCTGGTCTGATTTTTCTAAAGGTGTACAAAACTGATGTTCGTTTATTTGCGACTGATTGGATGAATGAAAAACTTCCAGCAGGGTCGGTTATTTTATCAGAAGGAGGTAATATTATTGATTTACCGGTGGAAAACAGAAGTAGTTTTAAAGTGACTAACTTTGACTTCTATTCGCTTGAAGATAGTTTAGAAAATAAAGAAGAACTGGACGAGCTTGTTTCAAAAGCAGACTACATTCTTATCCCTTCTAGGCGAGTTTTTGCCAATCTTTCTAAAAACAATAAAAAGTATCCACAAACAAGAGATTATTATCAAAAACTGTTTTCCGGAGAGTTAGGATTTATTGGTGAAAAAGAGTTTAGGACATTTAGTTTGTGGGAGGAGTTGTTGCTTGGTTCAGATTTGACCAGCGAGGAAACCTGGACGGTTTTTGATCGACCGACTATTCGTTTGTATAAAAGAGAACTGATATGAAAAAGGACCGACTTATTTTATTATTAATTTTAATATTTGGCCTTCTTTTTAGAGTTTTTGGGCTTTCCTGGGATCAGGGTTACAATCTTCACCCTGACGAGCGGATGATTGTTATGGTAACAGAGAAGATCTTTTTGCCCTCTTTGTCTAATTGGCAAACTTTTTTTACTTCGCAAAGTTCATTTAATCCAAACTTTTTTGCTTATGGCAGCCTACCGATATATTTATTAAAGTTTACTTCCACTATCGCTTCTTTGTTTGGGGGAGAGAAATGGACAACCTATCAGTATTTGCCAATAGTAGGAAGAATGATTTCTGTATTATTTGATCTTGGGGTGGTTGTTTTAATTTTCAAAATTGGTAAAAAGATTTTTTCTAAAAAAGTTGCCCTTCTAGCCGCCTTTTTATATGCTTCTTGTGTTTTTCCTCTCCAATCAGCCCATTTTTATACTGTTGATGTTCCTCTTAATTTTTTTGTCTGGCTCACCTTGTGGTTTCTTATTGGTTTTTACGAGAATCCAAAAGTAAAAACTGCTTTAAAAGTGGGAGCATCCTTTGGTCTGGCGCTGGCGACCAAAGTTAGCGCGACTGTTTTGTTAGCAGCGATAGGAACGGCTTTAATTGCTGATTTTTTACTATTAGGAATAAAACTATGGGGAGAGAGAAAAGCCGGTATTATCCCGAAACTGCTTTTGCTATTGGGAAAAGTTAAAAGAAAGCAGGCGATTTTACAAATTAGTAAAAGGCTGTTTGTCTACGGTGGGTTGATTTTTCTTGTTGCGGTTTTAGTTTTTATAATCATTGAACCTTATGCAGTTATCGATTTTCCTAATTTCTGGAGACAGATTAAAAATCAGCAGGAAATGACCAAAGATGCCTATATCTTTCCCTATACTTTGCAGTACGTTGGGACAGCAAGTTATTTTTATCCTCTCAAAAACATGGTTGTTTACGGGTTAGGATTAGGACTTGGTACGGTTTCTCTTTTTGCCATTTTCTTTTATTTGGCGAGTTTAGTAAAAAGAATTAAAAAGCCGGGAAATTATGATAGTGAGGCAAAAGAAATTATTTTATCCGTTTTTTTCTTGACATATTTTTTGATAGTTGGTGGGTTTGCGATCAAATTTATGCGATATTGTTTGCCCCTATATCCTTTTTTTGTTTTAATATCGGCCTGGTTTTTCAGGGAAATTAAATCAAAAGTAGGTAAAAGTTATTCGTTATTTTTTATTCTTTTTATTTTTGTTCATCTTTTTTGGACATTTTCCTTTATCTCTATTTATTCTCGACCTCACTCTAGAGTAGCGGCAACAAATTGGATTAACAAAAACATTCCTTCCGGGTCAGTGATTGCTGTTGAGCATTGGGATGATAGGCTTCCACTGGTGGGGTCAGAAAAATATCTCTTTTTAGAGATGCCGATGTATGAACCCGACCAGTCAATTTCTAAATGGGAGAAAGTGGAAAGTAATTTAAAAAGGGCTGACTATATCATTCTTTCCAGTAACAGACTATACGTGCCGTTGATGAAGTTGGTCGATTGTTCCAAGCATAAAAAGTGCTACCCCGAAACAGTTAAATATTATCAGGATCTTTTTTCGGGAGAATTAGGCTTTGAAAAAGTAGCTGATTTTTCCTTATATCCAGGAATTAAAATAGGCGACTGGGAGTTTGAGATAAACGACCAGTCTGCTGATGAAAGTTTTACTGTTTATGACCACCCCAGAGTGATAATTTTCAAGGGGCAAGAAAAGTGAAGTTTAAGATAAAGAGTAAAAGTTTTGATTTTGTTTTTTTAGGAATAGTTTCTTTATTTTTCTTTTTTTTAATTATTTTTGATGTTAATTCTTGGTATTACTCGGCGATTGGTGATGAATATGCGTTCTTTAATTTTGCAAAATCGATTGTTTTAGGCGAAAGTAAACTTTCTTTTTTTCGTCAGTCAGGGTTTATTAGTATATTAGACCAAAAAGGAGTATATGATTTTGTCTCAGTGGCCACTTCTGTTTATCAAGCTTTTATAATGAAGCTGTTCGGGGTTGACCATCGGGGCTGGATAATAAGCTCTATCTTGATAGTGATTTTAGCTTTTGTCTTTTTTTATTTTTTTATTAAAGAGTTGTTAGGAAAAAAAGTAGCGGTGTTTTCTCTATTTTTTTTCGCCTTTTCTCACTATCTTTGGGCGTTTACTCATATAGGTTATTGGAACATTCATGCTTTTTTCCCTCTTTTTTTATCTCTTTATATGTTTATGTTGGGATTGAAACAAAAAAACTTTTTTCTTTTTGCTTCAGGAATTTTTTCTGGTCTGTGCTTTTATACAAACTATTTTTCTAGGATTAGTCTTTTCTTAATTTTTTTATATTTAGTTTTATCCCAGGATTGGATAAAGAAAGTAAGACAAGGTTTTATTTTTTTAGCTGGGTTTTTAGCAACATCTGTTCCTTATTTTTGGGTTAATCAAAAGGTTTTATTAGAACCTATTTTAAAGCGTTCTTTGCTTGCTTCTGGAGAAATCCCAAGAGAAGCAGTAATGAACGCTTTTTGGAAAAATACCTGGGCTTCTTTTTTTGCTTTTTTTCAAAATGATCGGGTATCTCACTTTGTTTCTGGATCTCTTTTGGACCCTCTCTTTGGACTATTTGTGGTAATTGGCCTGATTGTTTCGATTTTCGCTTGGAAAAAATATCGCTTTATTCTATTCACTCTTATTTGTTTGTTATTTATGGTTGGTGGGCTTTCTCAATATCCTTACGTGGCCATTAGTCGACTTTATTTTTTACTGCCTGTTTTGGCTCTTGTGGGAGGGATTGGACTGGGTTATGTTTCCGATAAGTTATGTAGTTATTTTTCCTCCAAGGCCTCTTGGTTAGTTGTTTGTTTGGTTATGATTTCTGTCCTCACTCTCAATCTTTATCGTTTTTATTGGGAAACACCGCAAAAAATGGATTTGACTCAAGAGGCTTTGATAATTAAAGCTTTCAGTTCGTGTCCTGCCGATCAACAAGTGGTAATTTTATATCAAACTCCAGAGCCTCTCCTTAAGCCAGCCCTTGAATCTTATGGCTTGTCTAAAAGATCTGTTTTTATTAAAAATGATAAACAGCTTAGCGAAATTATAGAGGGGAGTACTTGTTTTATTATAGCCCATCCAGAAAATGATTATTATCTGGATAGTATTCTTCAAATAAAGAAAAATCAGGAAGTGAGAAACTACTACTCGTCTTCTGGGAATAAAAAAGTAACAGTGGTTTTTTTACCCACGGTTAAGGAATAGTTCTACAACTAAAATGTTTTTTCTCCGGGGATTTGTTTCTATATTCCAAATTCTCGGAAACGTTGATAGAATAATGATTAGGATTAAAAAAAGACTATAAAAATATTTTTTCATGAAATCAAAAGTCATTGTTAAAAGAGTTACTCCCAAAAACATTGTTGATATTAATGCTTCTATTGTAAGAAAATCCTTTTCTAAAGTTAAGAGCCAACCGGTTGTTATCAAATTAAATCTTTCCTGGTCAAAGTTTTATCCGGCTTGTTCTTCACCTCCCTGGCAGTTGGAGGGAGTGATAAAAGGACTTTTAGATTTTGGTTTTTCAGCTAAAGATATTATTCCCGTAGAAAACAGAACAGTGGTTACTGACGTTTATAAAGGGGCTCAAGTTCATTGTTGGGATAAGGTTTGTAAAAAGTATGGAGTTAAGATTCATTATCTTACTGATGAAAAGTACTGTTTATATCGGCCAAAAGCAAAAATGATTGCTTTGGATAAAATATTTCCCGAAGGAGTACATTTTCCAGAAATTATTTTCCAAAAACCTTTGATCAGCTTGTGTACCTTAAAAACTCATGTGTTTACCAAAACTACCGGGTCAATTAAAAATTATTTTGGCATGTTAAATACTAAGCGTCATTGGGCACATCGGTTTATTGATGAGGTGATTATCGATCTGCTTTCGATTCAAAAAGAACTTCATCCTCATATTTTAGGTTTGATGGATGGTTCGGTGGTTGGTTATGGTTCTGGTCCACGGGCAATGGAGTGGAAGGAAGCAGGGCTGGTTTTGGCAAGTGATGACGAGGTGGCTTTAGATTCGATTGCCAGTAAGATAATTGGCTTTAACCCCCAAAAAATGAAATATTTAAAACTTGGAAAAAAATTAGGACTGGGAGAAAATGATCCTAAAAAGATAAGCATAGAGGGGATATCTTCTTTACCTAATTTTAAACTGATTCAGGGTGACACCTTTGCTTCAAGGGGTCAAAAGCTGATTTACAAAAAACTTCCTTGGTGGTTTGAAAAGCTTATTTTGCACACTTTTATTACCCCCTGGTCTTATTTAGCCTCAAGACTTTATCATGATGTTTATTGGTATAATTTTGTAGGCAGAAAGAGGATTGGGAAATATTTAGATTCGGATTGGGGAAAACTTTTGTCAGATTATGGGTTTTTATATTAGTAGTTTTTCTGTTACGATAGTTTATCCCGATCTTGTCTCGGCTTATGTCGGGGCAGGTCGGGACTTTTTAAACTTAAATGGATAAGATTAAAAAATTTGAACGAGAAATTATTTTCTCCTTTGTTTTAGGAGCGGTTGTCGCTTCATTGCTAGTCTTTTGGGGAGATGTTAGAGAAACAGTTGGAGAACTTGTTAGTTTTAACTGGTGGCTGGCAATACCTGTTTTAGCACTGACCTGTTTTAACTATTTATTAAGGTTTTTCCGTTGGCACTTTTTTTTGAAAAAGGTCGGCTTTGAAAAAGAACTTAAGCCAAGGGAAAGTGGACTAATATTCCTTTCTGGCTTGCCCCTAACTCTTTCACCAGGAAAAACAGGCGAGGTTTTGAAGGCCTATTTTTTAAAAAGAATGACAGGGGATCATTTAAGTCGGACAATTCCTGTAGTAATTGCTGAAAGATTAACGGATGGTTTGGGGGCGCTTATTCTTCTAGCTTTTGGTTTTTATTCATATCAGTTTGGCTGGCTGGCTATTGTTTTTGCTTTAATTTCTTGCGGTGTTTTTATTTTTGTGATTTATAGTAATTTGGCCTGGAATCTGGTTGCTAATTTAATCAAAAAACTATCTTTTAAAAAGCCTTCTTTGGAAAAAGTTAGCAATCGATTGGTAGTTTTTAGAGAGGTTCTTTTAAGTTTGGTTAGCTGGAAGAGCTTGTCGGGAGCCAGCTTGCTAGCAGCTACAGCTTGGTTTGCAGAGGCAGTTGGTTTTTCAATAATAATATCCAGCGTAGGAGGGGTTGAGTTTTCTTATCTTTTACTTTCTAAAACGGTGTTTATTTTCTGCTTTGTCAGTATTTTAGGATTTGTCTCTTTTATCCCTGGTGGAATAGGAGTTGCCGAAGGCGGATTTGTTGGTCTTTTAACACTTCTTCTTTCTTTGACTCGGGCAAAAGCAGCGGCGGCAACAATTCTTCTTCGCCTGCTTACTCTTTGGTGGGGAGTGGGAATTGGACTGATTGCCTTCTTTTATGTTCTTAATAAATTCAAAGGTAAAGAAAAACAATGATTAAATCTCTTTTATTTTGGCAACCGACCTTTCCCTCTAAAAGCTTGTTAATGTTTTTCTTTTCTCACTGGTTTTTGTGGTTGTTGATAATTGGTCTTAGCGGCTTTTGGTTGATAAAGAAAAGGTTTAAAATCTTTTCTATTTTTTGGATTTTACTGGTGGTTTTTGAGATTGCCAATACGGTATTAAAGGCTTTTTCTCCTTGGAATAGGCCTTTCATCAATGATGTGACTATTCCTCCAGAGTGGATTGGTAGTTATTCTCAAGGAAGTTTTCCGTCCGGCCATGCGTTTAGATCGATTATTTTGCTTTGTTTTTTTTGGAGAGAAGACAAAAGACTGTTTTGGATTTTGCTGCCAGGTGTACTTTTAGTAAGTATTAGTAGAGTTGTTTTTAAGCTTCACTATCCAATTGATATTTTGGGCGGGTATATTATCGGCGGACTAGCAATTTTTTTCATTTTAAAGATTATTAAAAAAAAGGGCTTGGATTTTAAAAACGGTTGATCTAGAATCTAAAAATGTTTACCGATTTTTTTACAATAACCTACTGGTGGCTGATTTTGTTTGGTTTGACGGCTATTTTTTTCCCGATTTCTTTAAGTCTTTTTAATAAGTTTTGGGCAAAGGGTTGGATATTCGTAAAAATTCTTTCGATCATATCTGTTTCTTATCTTGTCTTTGTTTTAGGTAGAGCCCATATTTTTCCCTTTTACCGTGAATCAATTTTTATAGTAATTATTTTATTTGCCGGGGTAGGTTTGTGGATTTATAATTCTAAAAAAAGAAAGAAAGATCTTCTGGAAACCTTGAAAAGAAATTGGAAGCTTATCTTAGCCCAGGAACTGATCTTTTTTGTTTGTTTGACTTTTTGGTCTTTTGTGAGAGGCTTTGAGCCTAGAATTGAGGGTTTAGAAAAGTTTATGGACCAGGGGTTTGTAAATTCGATATTGAGATCAAAATTTTTCCCACCCGCCGACATGTGGTTTGCTGGAGAGTCGATAAACTACTATTATTTTGGCCATCTTCAAGCGGCCGTTTTAACAAAACTTTCCGGTTTGGATTCGGCAACTACATATAACCTAATGATTGCCACTATTTTTGGATTAGTTTTTACAGGTAGTTTTTCCTTAGTTTCAAACATGGTTATCTTTGCCCAGCCGAAAAAACTATTAACAAAAGCCTCTAAAAACTTTTTCCGCCTTGCCTTGTTGGCAGGTTTTGCTTCGGCGTTTTTAGTTTCTTTGGGAGGCAATTTACATTCTTTTATATTTGGCTTGGTTAAAAAAGGACTATATTGGTATCCGGATGCAACCCGGTTTATCGGTTATAATCCCAACAATCCCAGCGACAAAACCATTCACGAGTTTCCTTCATACTCTTTTGTGGTAGCCGATCTTCATGGTCACATGAACAATATTCCCGCCGTTTTATTGTTTTTAGCAGTACTACTTATTTTAGGAAGGGAACTTTTAAGGGCAAAAAACGAACAGTTATCTATTAAAATTGTTGGCCTTTTGGCACTTTTGGGTTTTTTGTTGGGAGTTCACTATATGACCAACTCTTGGGATCTACCTATTTATGGGATTTTCTTTGCTGGGGTGCTGCTGATGATACTTATAAGCCAGACAAAGAAAATAAATATAAAATCTGTATTGGAAATTGGCAGAAAAGAGTTGTTCTTGGGACTAACCGTCCTAGCTTCGGCAATTATAGTTTCTTTGCCGTTTGCTCTTGGTTTTAATCCAATGACTGATGGAATCGGTTTTGTCATGGCTCGTTCTTTATGGTGGCAGCTTTTGGTTTTGTGGGGATTTTTCTGGTTTATTGCCATCACTTTTTGGTTGTTTATAGTTAGAAAAGTAAAAAGAAAAAAGCCATTACTGCTTTCTGACTATTTTGTTTTAGTAGGAACTATTTGGGCAACAGTGCTGATATTTATTCCTGAGGTTGTTTATGTCAAAGACATTTATATCCCCGAGTATCACCGTGCTAACACGATATTTAAATTGGTTTATCAGTCTTTTGTTATTTATGCCCTTTCTAGCGGATATGTCCTCTGGCGGGTAGGTCAAGAACTTAAGAAAAAAATTAAGCCGGCGTATTTTGTCTTTTTAGGTTTGGTTGCGATTGGGTTTTTTGCTCAACTAACCTATCCCTTTTATGCAATTAAGGGTTACTATGGTCAGTTTTCTTTGAAGAATTATAAAGGACTTTCTTCAGGGTTGGATTTTTTAAAAAAGCAGTACCCAGACGACTATCAGGCGGTTTTATGGTTAAATAAAAATATTTCTGACCAGCCGGTTTTACTTGAAGCAGTTGGAGACAGTTATACTCTTTATAATCGAGTTTCAGCAATGACAGGCTTGCCGACAATTGAAGGTTGGCTGGTTCATGAATGGTTGTGGCGGGGAGGATATGATCAGCCTGGAGCCCGAGCCGCCGAGGTGGACAACATATATCAAGGAGAAGATAAAATCACAGCTAAGGCTTTGTTAAATAAATACAACGTTTCCTATGTTTTTATTGGTCAGATGGAAAGGGAGAAATATTCCAATTTAGATGAGGATCGATTTGAAGACTGGGGAGAAAGGGTGTTTTCATCGGGAGACACAAGGATTTATAAGCTCAAGTAGGTGCAAAAAAATGGATAAGCTTCTAAAGGGATTAAACCCTGCTCAAAAAAAGGCGGTAATGCACAGCGGCAGTCCTTTGCTGGTGCTGGCCGGGGCAGGAAGTGGTAAAACTAGGGTTTTAACCAGTAGAGCCGCTTGGCTGGTAGCTACCGGGGAGGCAAAACCGGAAGAGTTATTACTGCTTACTTTTACCAACAAAGCGGCAGGAGAGATGAAAAAGAGGCTTTTTTCTCTATTAAAGGGGGTGTTTCCTGGAAAGGTTAATAAAAACTCTTTGTTTGCTGGTACTTTTCATTCGTTTTGTTGTAGTGTTCTTCGACGTGATGGAAGGGCGATAGGAATAGAACCGACATTTGTTATTTATGATGACAGTGATCAGCAGGTTTTGGTTAGAGACATTATCAAGGACCTGGATTTGGATGATTCAAGATTCAAAATGCCGATGATTAAATCGGTTATTGAAGATGCTAAAAATAATATGATTGGAGTAAAAACGTTTACTGATAGCGCGGGAAATAGTTGGGCAGAAACTCTTGCAAGAGTATATCTTCAATACGAAAAAAGACTAGCAAAAATGCAGGCCTTAGATTTTAATGATTTACTTTTTAAAACAGTTGAGCTTTTTAAAAATAAGACAGTTTTGGAAAAATATCAGGATAAATATCAGCATATTTTAGTAGACGAGTATCAGGATACTAATCGATCACAGTATTTGTTAACCAAGCTTTTGGCTGGCAAACATAAAAATTTGACTGCTGTTGGCGATGCTGCTCAGGCCATTTATAGCTGGCGGGGAGCTGATTATCGCAATTTAATAAGCTTGGAGCAGGATTATCCTAATATGAAAAAAATAAATCTGGAGGTTAACTATCGGTCCACCCAGACTATTTTAGACGCTGCCAATAATATTATTTCCAAAAACGAGTGCCATCCGATTTTAAAGCTTGTATCTTTTGGTAGTAAAGGAGGCAAAGTTGTTGTATATCGTTCGGGCGATGAGACTGATGAGGCTGAATATGTTGCCGACAAGATTAAGTCTTTGGTTGATTATAGTGGTGTCGATCCGACAAAGATTGCTGTGCTTTATCGAACCAATGCTCAGTCGAGAACATTTGAGGAGGTATTTATCCGCCGCTCCATTCCTTATATTCTTATCGGTGGGACCCGGTTTTATGACAGAGCCGAGGTAAAAGATGTTTTGTGTTTGCTTAGAGTTTTTTATAATCCGGAAGACTGGGTGTCCTGGCAGAGAATTGAAAAAAACATGGGTAAGAGAAGAATGGCTAAAGTGAGAGAGTTTCTTGCGGACGCAAAAAATAAAAATCTCCCTTCTAAAAGATTAATGGAAGCAATTACTGTTAAAAGTGGCTATTTAGAAAAGTTTGATTCTCAAGATGAGACTGATGCCAAAAGACTGGAAAATGTTAAAGAGTTGGCCTCAGTAGCGGAAAAGTTTCCTGACATTGGCGATTTTCTAGAAAATGTCACCCTGGTTCAACAGGAGTATTATGCTCAGGAAAAAGAAAAAGATGACTGGAAAGACAGGGCGGTGAAATTAATGACCCTTCATGCTAGCAAGGGATTGGAATTTGAAACGGTCTTTTTAGTAGGAATGGAGGAGGGACTACTTCCTCATTCTCAAAATCTCAATGAAACAGAGAAACTAGAGGAGGAAAGGCGGCTTTGCTATGTAGGAATGACCCGAGCCAAAACAAAACTTTTTTTGACTCTGACTGCTCAAAGGTTGTATTTTGGTAAAACCCAATATAATGACCCTTCTCGTTTTTTATCAGATCTACCCAAAAACCTCCTATCAATTGAGGGATGGAAAAAGAATGAGTTTAAAGACGACGATGATGATTGCGACGACGAGTGGTAGAATAAAATAAGATGATAATAAGAAAGTTAAACGAAAAGGACGAAAATAATTACTCTTTGATTGTCAATCATCCTCTTCAGTCGTGGCAGTGGGGCAAGTTTAGAGAGAGCTTGGGCAAAAAGACCGAAAGGGTGGGAATGTTTGAGGGCAGTCGGTTGGTTGGAGGCTGGCAGGTTTTTTTTCATTCTATTCCGAAAACTTCATATACTGTTGGTTATTTTCCAAAAGGGCCAGCGCCAACAAAAGAAATGGTCGAATCTCTAAAGGATTTAGCCCGAGAGAATAATGCTATTTTTATCAAGCTTGAACCAAATGAAATAAAATATCGCTGGGAAAACAAAAAGGGAGGGATTGACCAGAGCAAAAGGGAAGAAAAACTGGCAGATTATCAGGGCCTTGGCTTGAGTCCAGCGGTAAAACAGCTTTTTGACCAGCACACTTTTCATCTTGATTTAGAAAAAAGTGAGGAAGATTTACTAGCAAACATGCATCCAAAAACTCGCTACAACATTCGCCTGGCGGCTAAAAAGGGAGTAGTTGTTGAGGTTGATAATTCTAACCGGGGTCTGGCAATGTTTTTGTCTCTATTATTTTCCGAGACGGTAAAAAGGCAGGGTTTTTATATGCACGATGAAGAATACTTTCGCAAAATGTGGTCGATTCTCCAACCAAAAGGAATCGTCCATCTTCTTTTTGCTAAACATAAAGAAGAGGTTTTAAGCGCTTGGATGCTTTTTACCTACAAAGACTGGCTCTATTACCCTTACGGGGCCTCTTCGTCAAAAATGAGAAATGTAATGGCTTCTAACTTAGTCTGCTGGGAGGCGATAAAGTTTGGCCAAAAAATGGGTCTAAAAAAGTTTGATATGTGGGGAGGTCTTCCTGTTGACGCTGATCCTTCTCATCCCTGGTTTGGGTTTCACAAGTTTAAACTAGGTTATGGCGGCGATCTTATCGAATATGCGGGAAGTTGGGATCTGGTAATTAACAAGCCTTTATATAAGCTCTATAACTTTGCCGACAAATCAAGATGGAGCCTTTTGAGATTGAGAAGAAAGATTGGGATTTAACTTGTTTTTGTTAGTTTTATTTCCAGGCGTCACAGAGTAGTTTTAGCTCACAATAATCACAAGGGAAGGGCCGGTTTGGTTTTGGGGGAAAATTGGTTGTTTCTAATTCTTTCGCGGTTTCGATAATTCTTTGCCTGGTTTTTTCTAGTTGGGCCTCGGTTCTGGTGCTGGAGATCCTTACTCCAGAATCCAGATAATAGAGAGAAAGGACAATATTTTCAACAGGTCGATTAAATGACAGTTCTTTTATTCTTGTTGTTGCCAGGGCGTAAGTAGTTAGCTGTTCGTTGCCGTCGACGTCTTTTTGAGTTGGGGTTTTTTCAGCAGTTTTATAGTCGATAATTTCGATTTTGTTTTTATCAATATTATCAATTCGGTCAATAACTCCGCCAATTTTTAATGTGGGGCTGATTTTAAAAGAAAAGGGCTGTTCCAGAGCAACAATCTGGCCGATCTTTGAATAGTTAAACTCATCTTTATAAAATCTGGAAAGAATGTTAACCGCTCTTTGTTTATTTATTTTTTCATCTTCTTTATTGGAAAACCCTATACTGGACCAGTTTTTGGACAGAAATGATAAAAGAGTTTTTAGGGGTAGCTTTTCTTTTTCGACCAATTGAAACTGGTAAAAGTTTTTTAAAGTTTTATGGACAGTGTCACCAAATGTTTGAGAGGACGAAGGTGGGGTAGGAATGTTTAGGACATATTTGAACTTGTATTGTCTGGGGCAAATATGAAAAGAATCAAATCGAGAATATGAAAGATAGCTAATCGGCTGATTTGGCCTGACTGGGGAATCTTTTTGTTCGTTTTTCTCCCAGTCAATTAAAGAGAGCTGTGATTTTTTGTTTTTTATTTCTCCCACAGCAATAATTTTTTCAAGTTCTTTGTCTCCTAAAATTTCAGCAACAAAAGGGGAAACCTTTTTTTGCATTTTGCCTTCTCCGTAGAATTTTGCTGCCGTTAAAAAGAGTTTGTCTTTTGCTCTAGTTGCTCCGACGTAAAAAAGCCTTCTTTCTTCTTGTTCATGAGGATCTCCCTGGGGCAGCATCTCTTTAATTAATGGTTGGGGAACGGGAATAACTTCGCTTCTGCGATTTGTGGGAAATCTTTGGTTGACAAGGTTGACAAGAAAAACAATTGGAAATTCTAACCCCTTTGCGGAATGAACGGTAAGAATATTAACAGCATCATTTTCTGACCAGTCGGTTTCCGAGGCCAAAGGGCTTTCTCCCATTTCCATTCTTAGGGTAACCCAGTCAAGAAGATCAGCAACGCTATTTTTATCACTTTGGCCTTCAAAGGATTTTACTTTGTCAAAAAACTTAGCAATGTTTAGAACTGTTTTTTGATCTTTTTCGGTTTTAGGATCCAAGTAATTTTTTAAAATTTGTGAGTCTTGCAAGAAATAGTAAAGAATCTGACCGCCGGTTTCTTTGTTAACCAAACTCAAATGGTGGTGGATCATTGAAACCAGGTTTTTTACTTTTTCTTTTGTTTTTTTACTTATTCTTGGAATGGGTCTTTTTTTGCTTTTTTTACCCCTAGCGACTTTTTCTAAAGCTTCAAAAAGCGACAGGTTTTGCTTTTTGGCAAAGCTTTTAATGAAAGCTAAATCTCGAGCAAGAACTGAAAATATATCCATGGAAAAAACTCTGAAAACCGCCGGATCGTTTTGGGGATCATTAATAACAGTAAGATATGAAATCAGGTCTTTTATTTCCGGCTGCTTAAAAAGTTGGCCCGGGCCTAAAAACTGGAAGGGAATGCCTAGCCTGGACAAAGATCTTAAAAATGGCTCGGAGTGGTTGTTGGCTCGTACCAAAATTGCAAAGTCTTTATATTGATATTTACTTTTACTAAGTTTTTCGATTTTCTTAGCTACTGCGTCAGCCTCATCGTCAACGTTTTGGGTGAAGAAAAAAACAACAGGATCACCGACAGTACCTCTCGAGCTTATAAGTTTTTTGGGAATCTTTAGTTTTGCTTCCAGAGTATCGGGATCGTTATTTTTAATCAGTTTATAGGTTTGATCAAGAATAGTCTGGGTAGAACGGTAGTTTGTAGTAAGAACAATCGTTTTGGCGTTTTTGTAGGTTTCCATAAAACCAATAATGTTTGAAACGGCCGCTCCTCTCCATTTGTATATTGATTGGTTATCGTCACCAACAACAGTAATTGCCCCTCTGCCTCCTTCCAGTAGCCTTACCAGCTCGTTTTGGGCAATATTGGTGTCCTGGTACTCGTCAACCAAGATATGCTTAAACTGGCCCTGGATGTTTTTTAATACGTTAGGTCGAGAGCGGAATAATTTAAGAGTGTTTCCGATAAGATCAGCAAAGTCCATAACTCCACTTTTATCTTTAAGTTCCTGATAGGATAGGTAGCCTCTAGCAAGTTCTTGAGTTTTTTCTGCTTCCAGTTTTTCTTCCTCGGTGTCTGCTTGTTTTGATTGCTTGTCGGCAAATTTTAAATACTGATCTGGAAAAATGTCTTCGTCTTGCAGTCTGGAAAAGTGGCTAACAAGTTCTTTTAAAAATTTAGTGGGGTTGCTGGCCGGGCGAAAGTAATTAAGTTCTAATTTAAAAAGTTGGTTTTTTAAAAATAGAATTGATTCTGCCTCAGTCATTAGTTTGAAATTTGAGTCAAGGCCGATATGAACTGCTTCATTTCTAAGTATCCGGTCGCAAAAAGAATGAAAGGTAGAAATCCACAACTGGCTATAGCCCATGGGCAAAGAAACATCAATTCGCTCCTCCATTTCCGCGGCTGCTTTTTCAGTAAAAGTAAGGGCTAGTATTTGGGAGGGCAGTAATCCTTTTTTAGAAATTAGCCACTTAACTCTTTCGGTGATAACGGTTGTTTTTCCTGTTCCTGCCCCGGCAATGATTAAAAGGGGAGAGCCATGGTGTTCTATTGCTTTTTTCTGCTGGGAGTTGAGTTTTATTTCAGTCATTTATGTAATTTTAGCATGAGAGGCTGGATTGGTGTGGAGTGTAAATTGAGATGATGGGGTACAATTGTATTGTTGGTTTCGGTTCGAGTT
>CAZAEB010000002.1:0-43539 GCA_964484095.1 uncultured Gammaproteobacteria bacterium | reverse complement strand
AAGGGACGACTTTCACCATTAGGCTTCCCCTCAAACACTCCTAGCAACTCTTTCTCAGCGTTTTCTCAGCTTTTATTTATAGAATTACAGCATGGCAAAGGAAAAGAATTTGTTTAAATCCAAAAAAGAGCGGTTTATAAATATTGTTAAAGGTTTACTAAACAATCGCAAAAGAGTGGCTATTTTTCTGGTTTTACTATCGATTGTAGGTTTTGCTGGATGGAAAGTTTTGGGCAATAAACAGCAGGAACCGCAGTATCAAATGGCGCAGGTGGAAAAAGGAACACTTGTTGTTTCAATATCAGCTTCAGGAACAATATCGTCCGCAAATAGTATAGATGTAACAACTAAAGCTGGTGGCACCGTAACTCAAGTGTATGTTAAAGATGGAGACACTGTTACAAAAGGTCAAAAATTAGCTGAAATCGATTTAGATGATGAGGCAAAAGAGAGGCAAGCAGCAAGCTGGGTAAGTTATCTTAATGCTCTAGAGGGTGTTAAGACGGCAGAGGCGGAGAAGATAACCGCTGACATTGGGATGTGGGAAGAACGACAAGCTATCTTTGATGCCATAGATGATATTGATTACAAAAACAATAACAGTATAAATCCTGACACTGGTGAAGAATATACGGATTCAGAGAAAATGATAATCGATAAGACTTTGGAAGAGGCTCAAAAGACTTTTGCGGCCTTGGAGCTTAAATACAAAAATGCTGATGCTGATATATCTTACGCTAAAACAAAAATAGCATCTGCGCTGAATTCTTATCAACAATTATCATCCACAATTACGGCCCCCTCCTCTGGTAAATTAAATAACTTTAGTCTTTCACCCGGGGTTTATATCCAATCTTCTTCGACCACAAGCAGTGAGACTGGAGCGGTAACAATATCTTCACAAAAAATCGGGGTGATTAAAAATCCTGAAGGCAGACTCCAAGCCACCATTAACTTATCAGAAATGGATGTTATCAAAGTTAAGCCAAGTCAAAAATCAACTTTAACGATTGACGCCTATCCTGACAAAACATTCACCGGGTCGGTTCTTTCTGTAGATACAAGTGGCAAGGTTAGTTCAGGTGTCACTATGTATACAGTCATTATTCTACTAAACTCAACTACAGTAGACATCTACCCGAACATGGCGGTTAACGCAAATATCATTCTCGATTCAAAAAGCGATATTTTATTAGTCCCTGTGAACGCAGTTCAGTCACAGAACGAACAAGCAACAGTTCGCGTCATGCAAAATGGACAGGTGGAGGAAATTATGGTTGAAATAGGACTTTCTTCGGATACTCAGACAGAGATTATCTCTGGAATAACTGAAGGAGACGAGATAATTACTAATATTATTACCCCTGCCCTAAGTAATGGCTCTCAAACAACAGGCACTTCGCCATTTGGAGGAGCTGGTACAAGCGGCATGATGAGGATGGTCCGATGATAAAGGTTTCTCACATCTCTAAAATATATAAAACGGGAGAAATAGAAGTTAAAGCTTTGGATGATGTATCCTTTGAGGTTAAAAAGGGTGAATTTGTAGCTATCATGGGACCATCTGGTTCAGGTAAATCCACCCTAATGCATCTTTTAGGGGCGCTTGATAAACCCACGAAAGGTAACTATTTTTTGGATGGGGAAAATGTGGGTAAGCTTGATGATGATGAGTTGGCTGAGATTAGAAATAAAAAGATTGGGTTTGTTTTTCAGGCATACAATTTGTTACCCCGAACCACGGCTTTGAAAAATGTTATGGTACCGATGATTTATGGCGAGATTCCAAGGGAAGAAAGGGTAAAAAAAGCTGGGAAGTACTTAAAAATGGTAGGTCTAGGAGATAGACTCCACCACACTTCTAGTCAATTGTCGGGAGGAGAGCAGCAAAGAGTAGCAATTGCCCGGGCGTTATCCATGAACCCAAGTATTTTATTAGCTGATGAACCAACTGGAAACATTGCTACTAAACAGGCCGAGGAAATTATGGAAATTTTCCAGGACTTAAATGAACAAGGGCATACAATAGTGATGATTACTCACGAAGAAGAGATTGCTGAATATGCCAAACGAACAATCCACTTAAGAGATGGACGGATAATAAAAGATAAAAAACATGGATTATAAAGAACTAGTTTTAGAAAGTTTTAGCACTCTTGCCTTGAATAAAGTCAGAACTGGGTTGGCCATGTTGGGAGTGGTAATCGGTATTGGCAGTGTGATTGCTTTGGTTTCCTTGGGTCAGGCAAGTCAGCGTTCAATCGAAGAGCAGATAAAAACTTTGGGTTCAAATTTATTGACAGTGTCGCCAGGAGCACAAAGAAGCGGTGGAGTTCGTGGGGCGGCAGGTGGAGGTCAAACTTTGACTTATGATGATGCCGAAGCCATTATCACTTCCCCACAGATTACCACTGTTAAAAAAGTTTCACCAGAATATTCTGGTCGAGAGCAAATAGTCGCCGGACGCAATAATACTAATACTCAAGTGGTGGGGGTAACTCCAGAATATACAGAGGTGAGAAACGTAGGTGTGTCGTCAGGTTTTTTTATTAGTCAACAAAATCTAGATGGTATGTCAAAAGTGGCTGTATTGGGACCTCAAACTGCGATAGATTTGTTTGGTTCGCCAGTTGGCGGAGGAGTTGATCCTGTTGGTAAAGACATAAGAATAAAAGGACTAACTTTTAGAGTTGTGGGGGTAACAGCCAGTAAGGGTGGAGGGGGTTTTATGAATCAAGATGATAGTGTATATATACCTTTAACGACAGCTCAAAAACAATTGTTTGGTGTTGATTATTTAAGCTCGATTTCTATTGAAGTTGTAAAGCAAGATGTTATGGTTGAGGCTCAAAATCAAGTGGGTTATTTGTTATTAGATAGGCATAAATTGAATGATCCAACACAAGCAGATTTTACGATTATGTCCCAGGCAGATATTATAGGGGCTGCTACTGAGGTGACTAGTACTTTTACCACTCTTTTGTCAGGTATCGCCGCCATATCACTGATAGTTGGTGGCATTGGTATAATGAATATTATGTTGGTGACCGTAACCGAAAGAACCAGAGAAATTGGTTTAAGAAAAGCCTTGGGAGCCAAGAAAAAAGTTGTTAATGCCCAGTTTTTAATGGAAGCAGTGATGGTGACTTTTGTTGGTGGCTTAATTGGAATAGTTTTAGGAGTAGGTGTTGCTTATGTGCTTTCGCGCTTTATGAGTTTGCCGTTCGCACTTTCAATTCCATCTATCCTTTTGGCTTTTGGGGTATCAGCGGCTATTGGAGTCTTGTTCGGTTGGTACCCTGCTCAAAAAGCGGCAAACCTACAGCCGATTGAAGCTTTAAGATATGAATAGATATAAATTAAAAATTAAATTAAGGGAGGTGAATAGATTATGAAACAATCAAACTATGTTGTTATTGCTGTGCTATTGATTCTTGTCGGCGCAGGTTCTTTTTATGGTGGAATGAAATATCAGCAAGGCAAACAACCTTCAAGAACTGATTTTCAGTTTAGAGCAGGGATGAGACAGCAAGATTTACCTGATGGGGTTCAACAACAAATGGGAGTTGGAACAATTAGGGGAGAAATAATCAGCCAAGACGAAACAAGCATTACTGTTAAATTACTCGACGGTAGCAGTAAAATTGTGTTGATTTCGGAAAATACCAAGATAAGCAAGGCAACTCAAGGTTCAGTTGACGATTTAGGAACCGGCGAGCAGGTAATGGTTATTGGACAGACAAATTCTGACGGAAGTGTTACGGCTACACAAATTCAATTAAACTTTGAACTGAAAAGAGCAGAGTAACTTTGGGTTCGAACATTTTCCATTTAAGATGGGTTTGTCTGAAATGTCGGGGTTAACTTCTCTCGGAAACCAAGGTGCCGATACTTTTACCTCTAATAATTTCTGGGATTTTATCCAAGTCGTTAACATTAAAAACAATAATCGGTTTTTTCTTTTTCCGACATAAAGCAAAAGCGGTGGCATCCATAACTTGCAAGTTTTTCTCAATGGCTTCTTTGTAAGTTATATGACTGAAGCGTTTAGCCTTAGGGTTTTTGTTGGGATCAGAGTCGTAGACACCATCAACGCCGGTGGCTTTCAAAATGACATCACAATTAATTTCACAAGCCCTTAGAGCTGCTGCTGAATCAGTGGTAAAAAAAGGGCTGCCGACACCACCGGTAAAAATTAAAACTCTGCCTTTCTCTAAGTGTCGGATGGCTCGTCTTCTGATATAGGGTTCGGCAATAGTTTTCATTTCCACAGCCGTCATCATCCGGGTTGACGTCCCCAGTCTTTCCAAAGCTTCCTGAAGAGCCAAGCCGTTAATTACCGTTCCCAACATTCCCATACTGTCGGCTACTGCCTCGTCCACTTCTGAACCTTCAGCTTCTCTGCCTCTGAAGATATTACCGGCTCCAACAACAATAGAAAGTTGAATGTTATTCTTGCCCTTGATCTTAATAATATTCTTAGCAATCTTTTCGTAGGCAAGAAAGGAAATTCCCCAACCATCCTTTTTCCCAAACAGCTCTCCTCCCATTTTCAAAATGACCCGCTTGTATTTAAGTTTTTGATCCTTAAACATAAACGCTCCTTTCATAATAACCTAGTGAGAGCTTTTTCATGTGCAAACAGTATACCGTATTTCTTAGAACTTGTGAGTTAGATCTACTCTATATCAGCTTAAATTTAACTCCGTAATTAATAATTTCTTTTTTCTCCGGCTGTCCAATAATTCTTAAAACTGCTTTTACTCTAGCGCCTATCTTGGGTTTTTTGCCGTCTAAAACCAACTGGGCGACCAGTTTTTTGCCATGGTTAAGTTTCACGATTGCCACCCAATAGGGCAACTTACCAAACCCCTCGAGTGGATTTAAGATTTGAGTAAAACTTGACACCTTGCCAGTTTTTCCCAAAAACTGATAATTTTTTTTATTTTCTCGCCAGCTGATAATTGGGCTGTTCATAAAAATTCCAAAATTTATTTATTTTTGTAAAATGTGTATCACTGCCGTCCCTCCGGTTCCTCCGATATTATGTGTTAATCCAACTAACGGATTCTTTGTTTGCCTTTTGCCCGCCCGCCCTTTTAATTGTTGATAAACTTCAACAATTTGCTTAACCCCGGTTGCACCTACCGGATGACCACAAGCTTTTAGTCCCCCGGAAAGATTAACCGGTCTTTTACCGCCAAGTTTTACCTCACCATTTCTTTCGGCAAGATAACCCTCACCTTTCTTACAAATTCCCAAGTTTTCCAAGGCAATTATTTCAGCGATAGAGAAGCAATCATGAACTTCTAACAAAGACAAATCTTTTGGTCCCAAACCCGCCATCTGATAAGCTTTTTGAGCAGTTTTTTTGGCGGCCTTAAATTCTAGTAGAGTTTCCCTTTCTGTTAATGATAAAGTATCGCTTCCTTGGGCACTGGCAGTAATGTAAATATTCTTTTTAGAAAATTTTTGGGCAAATTTTGGACTAGCCAGTATTAAAGCCGCTGCGCCATCAGAAATCGGCGAACATTCAAGCAGGCGCAAGGGCTCGGCAATAACCGGACTTTCCAAAACTTGGTCTAAACTAATTTCGAAAGGGAACTGGGCCTTATCATTTAATTTAGCATGAAAGTGATTTTTTACTGCCGGTAAAGCTAAATCCTTCTCTTCTGCTTTAAATTCCTCAAGATATTTTTGTGCTATTAAAGCATAAAGGCCAACAAAACAAAGGCCGCTTTTTCGTTCTTCAAAACTAGCCGCACTCATCAATCCTGCGGAAATCACCCCTGCTGACAAATCGGTCATTTTTTCCACACCAACAACCAGAGCGACCTCATATTGACCAGACTCGATGGCTGAACAAGCTTGACTAACCGCCACGCCGCCAGAGGCACAAGCAGCTTCAGTTCGAACAATAGGAATATCGATTTCCAAAATCTGTGATAATAGCGAAGAGAGATGATTCTGATCAGAAAGTTTATTGCCTACAAAAGCAATACCTATCTGTTCTTTCCCAACCCCTGCCTGATTAATTACTTGAAAAGCTGCTTCGGCAAACAAATCCTCAAGACTTTTGTCCCACAGCTCGCCAAATTCAGTCTGATAAGCTGATAAAACCGCGACTCTCACTGCAAAATCTCCATTTTTTGTAAATATTGGGGATAAGAAATTGACTGATAATTATTAATTATTTTGTCTAAATCGGTTTTTTGTTTTTCCAAAGTTTTTTTAATTTCTAAAACAAAACAATCACTGCCAGCGCCGGAACCATAAGAAACCAATAAAACTTTATCTTTATTTTTCGCTTGGCTTAAAACCGCTGTTAATCCCAAAAGCGAAGAGGCAGAATAAGGATTGCCAATTTGGGAAACCAAAAAACCTTTTTCTAGTTGTTTTTTTTCTACCCCTAAACTTTTGGCCGCCTTAAGCGGAAATTTGGCATTGGGCATATGAAAGACAACATGGTTAAAATCACTAATTTTAAAACCAGTTTTTTTCAAAAAGTTTTTGGTAGCGGAAATAAGATGATAAAAATAACCAGGTTCGCCGGTGAAACGGCCCGCATGCTCTGGATACGAACAATTTTGCCGGCGCCAAAAATCAGGCATGTCCGAAGAGAAAGAATAGGTTGATTTCACTTCCGCCAGCATTCTTTTTCTTCCCAAGACAAAAGCAGCCGCACCAGCGCCGGCGGTAAATTCCAAAGCACCACCCGCTTTGGCTTGAGCTTTATCACTGCCAACGACTAAACCATAATCAACTAAACCGGAATCAATCATTGCCAAAATAATCTGCAAACCAGCGGTGCCGGCTTTACAGGCAAATTGCAAATCAGCACAAAAATAGTCTCTGCCGATGTTTAAAATTTCTGCCAGGATTGTACCGGTTGGTTTGACAGCATAGGGGTGTGATTCGCTACCAACAAAAACTGCGCCGATTCGCGAAGGTTTAATTCCGGCCATCCGTAAAGCTCTTAAGCTTGCCTCTACTGCCATTGTTAAAGAGTCCTCATCAATATCGGCAACCGTTTTTTGCTCGATTCCCAAATAATTTTTAATATTCTCAGCATCTTTTTGCCAAACCCGGGCAATTTCCTCAACTTTTATCCGAAAATAGGGCACATAAGCACCGAAGCCGACAATGCCGATATTTTTAAAAATTTTATTCTTTAACATTAGTTTGTCACCTATTAAAAGCGAGATGAGTATATATATTTAGTCGTAAGATTTGGTGGATATCCTTCGAATGGTTTTCAACTTATCTTTTGATATAATTTAACCACATGAACAACAGGGTACCGGAAATAGTTGGGTGGTATGGAGCTATTGCAGTTGTCGGGGCTTATGCACTTTCTAGTTTTAATGTTATTTCATCACAATCGTTTCTTTACCAAACCCTTAACATTACCGGAGCCGTTGGAATTGTGGTTATCTCTTTAAGAAAGAAAACCTATCAACCAGCAGTATTAAATATCATATGGACAGTTATTGGTTTGGTGGCTTTGTTAAAAATATTTTTTAAGTTTTAGATTTATTTAACCCTAAAAAGCTCTAAAATCGTCGTGCCCTATTTGACACCACCTTGATATCATGGCGATACCCAAAGCTATTGGAATAGTGTATAATGTAAAATACTGACCCATAAACATATATCTCTTTCTCCTTAAAAGGGCCTAATTTTTGTGTTTCACTTTTAAGCAATTTATGACAAAGACAACTTTTTTCGATGTATTGGTTGTATACTCTGACCGGCTTGCCGCCAGTGCTAATTGCCCATACAAAGACGCCTTGACCCCTTTTGCCAAAGGATCAAACAGTGAATCTTATAATATAGTTTATGGTTTTTTCCTGGAAGTTTGTAAAAAAAATAATTTAAAAGCAGCTTTAACTACATCCGCTGATATCACAGCAGCAGGCCAATGCTGCAGTTATTGGCTTTTTGAAAATAACGCTTGGATAAAAGTTAAGAAAACCGGTTACTCGAAATTAATTTTTGATAAATTCTCTCCGATTAATAAGAGAATCAAGGCTAACCGTAATTTACTTTTTTCTTCCAAAAAGGTTAAACCCTTTAACCACCCCCACCTTTTTGATCTTTTTTTTGACAAACAAAAAACCTATAAAAAGCTCCATAAATTTTCCATCCCCACAGTAACCATTGAAGACAGCACCATAGAAAGTGTTAACAAGGCGCGAAAAACACTCAAAGAAATAATAAGAAAGCACCCAAACAAAAAAGATTTTTCTGATGAAATCATAATGAAAGATAGGTTTGGGGCTGGTGGAATAAATGTTTATAAATTCAAAATCGATCAAAACGAGCAGATGGTGAAATTATTAAAGAGACATGAGAAAAAATCATTTATCCTTCAGGCATTTGTTAACTTTGATAAAGGTTTTAGTTACCAAAATTTACCAGTATCAACCGACATCCGGCTAATATATCTTAGAGGGGAAATTATTCAATCTTACATAAGAATGGCTAAAGCCGGAGACTTTCGTTGCAACGAGCATCAGGGCGGAACCTTAAAGTATATCCCCGTAAGCCAAGTGCCAGAAAATCTTATTGCTATTTCTAATGAGGTTGCTAAGATTTTAGACAAAAAGTCTTCATTGTTTGCCCTCGATTTCATTATTAGCAATTACGGCAAGATATACCTCGTCGAGGGAAATACCGGTCCGGGCCTGGATTGGAATTTATCAATCAAAGAAAATGAAATTGAGTCCCAGAAACTAATCAGAATTGTTGTAGGGGAATTATTTAAGCTGGCTAGACCGCCAATTAAAACAACTAAAAAAGAGACTGTTAAAATAGTAATTGATGCTACAATAATCAACGAAAATTCTATATTATCAAATGAATTAGCGCTTACCTGAAATCAGTTTTCTTGCTATTTATAATAAAAATGCATATACTTACAACCTGTATTAGTATTTAACAAAAATATTTATGGATAACTTTAAATTTAGTAATAGATCAAGAGACAGAAGAGATTCCGGAAAGTTGACAATGCACAATGCAGTGTGTGATGAGTGCGGTAAAGATTGCCAAGTGCCTTTCAAACCAAGTGGTGATAAACCAATATACTGCAGTGATTGTTTTGAGAAAAAAGGCGGTAGAAATGGCGGAAGGGACAGTAATAGACCGAGAGACAGAAGAGATTCAGGCAGATCTCCACAAAGCAATATAAATGATCGCAGTACCCAAAAGCTTGTAGAAAAAATTGGAATTCTAAATACCAAGCTTGATGCGATTATTGATTTGCTATCGTCCGCTGAAAAAAAGAATATTAAATCTAAGCCTAAAAAAATAGCTAAAAAAAAATAAATTCCTAATCGAATATTACACTGCTATGTTTTCTTTTGTCTTTCACAATAAATATCCACTTGACCACTTCTATTGCCAATATGTTTACAAAGCCAAATAAAATTACCAAAGCCCAATGACTAAGAGCAAGCGGAACAGTACCTAATAATTTATTTAAAATCGGCAGGTAAACGCCCAAAAAAAGCATTAAAAACCCAATTAAAACCGAGTAATTCAAAAACTTATTAGAGAAAGGGTTACCATGCCACAAATTCCTGCGCAAACTCCTGCAGGAAAAAACATACATTAACGAGTCAATCGCCAATCCGGCAAAAATAATTGTCCGTATCATCACCAAGTCCAGCCCCCTTCTTAAAAAAAACAAAAATAGTCCCAGTAAAAGCAAATCTGTAAAAAAAGCAATAACAAAAATTAAAACTTTTACCTCTTTATTTAAAATCGGTTCTGTTTTTTTCCTCGGCGGCTCATTCATTAAACCTTTCTCCTCAGGCTCATAAGCCAATGCCAGCCCCGGCAGGCCATCTTCAATCAGGTTTATCCATAATATCTGAACTGCTAATATCGGCAGCGGTGTTCCTAAAAACAAAGCAGCTGAAATCAAAATCATTTCGGTAAAAGAATCTGACAGCAGATACAGCACCACTTTCCTTATATTTTCAAAAATCGCCCGGCCTTCATTGACAGCGGCAATAATTGTCTTAAAATTTGAATCCATCAAAACCATATCGGCCGTTTCTTTGGCTACTTCGGAAGCTCCACCAACAACTATACCAATATCCGCCCTTTTTAAGGCCAAAGCATCATTCACCCCATCCCCCATCATTGCCACCACCTCATCATTTTTTAGCAATGCCTCTACAATCCTAGTTTTATCCTCAGGATTGGTTCTGGCAAAGAGAATTGTATTATCCACTCGCTTAGTCAGCTCCTCGCTTGACATTTTGGACAACTCGTACCCTTCGATTACTTCTATTTTTTTGCCTTTACTAATAAGGCCTAACTTTTTCAAAACGGCTATGGCTGTTTCTTTGTAATCACCGGTAATTACCTTAATTTTTATACCCGCCTTTTTGCAAGCATTAAGCGTCTCTTTAGCCTCTATTCTGACCGGATCTTCAAAAGCCAACAGTCCCAACCAATCAAGTTTCAGATCTCTCAAAGAGTCTATAGACCTTGAGTCAATTTTTTTTAAACGATTTAATAAACTTCTTAACCGTTTTTTACTCTCACTCTTTTTAAAAGCAAAACTGACAACACGCAATCCAGAAGAGGTATAACTATCCAGCTTCACCAGCCATTCCTTTTTCTGCTCTTTTGTTAAATCGGAAATTGCCAAAATCTTCTCCGGCGCTCCAGAAACAAAAAGTTCGTTTTTATAAAGGGTGGCAAAATACTTGTTTTTCGAAGAGAAAGGAATCTCATCCACTCTTTCATTTTCTTCAACCATCTGAGCTGCTTTGCTACCTTTCAGTTGAGCTTTTGCCCAGTCCCACATAGCAAGCTCTAAAGGATAAGTTAAGTTATTGCACAAAACAGCTGTCTTCAGACCAAGTTCGTCATTAGTAAAGTCTGACTTGACCACTTTCATCTCTCCTTTTGTTAAAGTTCCTGTCTTGTCAACACAAATAACACTCACTCCCCCCAAAGTTTCCGCAGCTAAAAGCTTTCTTACCAACGCTTTGCGTTTTAAAAGGCGCTGCATCCCTAAACTCAAAATCACCGTCATAGAAATCACCAAGCCTTCCGGGATGGCGGCAACAGCAGTAGCCACCGCAAGCTCAAACATTTCTATGGGATTTCTATCTCGAACAATACCCTCAATGAAAATAAGTATACAAATCGCTGAAAAAACAAGTGTCAATTTTTTGGAAAAACCGGCTATTTTTTTCTTTAAAGGAGTCTCTTCTTTAATTGTTTCCGATAAGCCGCCGGCAATTTGGCCCATTTTTGTCTTCATTCCGGTTTCAACCACCAGCATTGTTCCGCGACCAGAAATAATTACTGCCCCCATATAAACCCTGTTTTTTTCTTTAATTTCTTTTGTTTCAAGTTTTAACCTAAGAACCTTTTGTTTTTGAACTGGCATGCTTTCCCCTGTCAACATTGCTTCATTAACATGCAGGTCAACATCTTCGACCACCACTCCATCAGCAGGAATCTTTTCTCCGGTTTTTAACACTACCAAATCTCCGGGAACAATTTGCGAAGCTTCAATTTGAATTTCTAAACCATCTCTAATAACGTAAGTTCTAGAAACAATTAACTTGCGCAGGGCAATTAAGGATTTTTCCGCTTTTACTTCCTGAAAAAAACCTAGAAGAGTATTAACAATAACCGCCAAAAAAATTACAGTTGAGTCGGTTGTCTTGCCTAGAAACAAGGTGATCAAGCCGGCAACAAACAAAATATAAATTAAAGGTGACTTAAATTGGCCAAGAAGTATTTTAAGTGACGAAAGCTCCTTCTTTCGTTCTATTTCATTAAGACCATGTTTTACTAATAAACTTTTTGCCTCATTTCTAGTAAACCCTGTTTTTATAAAATCTTTTTTCATACCGTAAATTCATTCTAACAAGACTAGGCCGTAGAAAAAATAGCTAATCACTGTGTTTCCCACCCCAAACTTAACAATAACAGCTAGATGTGCTATAATCCCTTTTGAGTCGGTTAATTTGGTTTAGGTATTCATATCTTCCCCTTTTTTGAATCGTCTCCTTTAAACAAATATCAATATATAAATGAGAAATTCCAACTATGGTAGTTCCCGTGGTTTTCGCGGGCAAAATAACCGCAGATCATTTGGTCAATACCGACCGAGAAGGTCTGGCGGCCAAAATAGATATCAAAACAGAGGCAAAAACCTCAATCCGCTTATGTTTGTTAAAAAAGCCCTTGACGCTATCGAAACGCCTTATGAACCAAAAAACAGTTTTTCTGATTTTCATTTAAATGAAACTGTAAATAAAAACATTATTACCCGCGGTTTTGATAAACCAACCGCAATCCAAGACCAGGCAATAATTCCCATAATGGAAGGGAAAGATCTTATCGGTGTTGCCAACACAGGAACCGGAAAAACTGCCGCTTTTTTACTGCCTTTGATTACGAAGGTGTCAAAAAACAAAAATCAGCAGGTTTTGATTGTAACCCCCACTCGGGAACTAGCCGCACAGATACAAGATGAATTTAGGTTGTTTAGTGTGGGGTTGGGAATTTATTCAACACTATGTATTGGAGGAACCCCGATAAACGGCCAAGCGCGCCAATTGTCACGTCGCCCAAGCTTTGTAATTGGAACCCCTGGGAGAATAAAAGATTTGGAAAATAGGCGAATTTTAAACTTGAACTACTACACAAACGTAGTTTTGGACGAGGTTGACCGAATGCTTGATATGGGATTTATTAATGATATCCGCCATATCATTTCGTTTCTACCAAAAAATCGTCAATCGTTATTTTTTTCCGCAACTGTTCCAAATGAGATTCAAACAATAGCACAAAGTTTCTTAAAAAATCCAATAACAGTTTCTGTAAAAACCGGTACTACTGCTCAAAACGTTGATCAAAACATAATTAGAACAAATGGTAAAAACAAACTAGAGGTTCTCCACAACCTGTTAATCAAAGAGGAATTTAGAAAGGTCTTGATTTTTGGCCGTACCAAATGGGGAGTAAACAACCTCGAAACAAGTCTAATCGAGAGAGGTTTTAAAGCCAGTTCTATTCACAGCAACAAGAGTCAAGGACAAAGATCCAGAGCCCTGGGAATGCTAAAAAGCAATCAGGTTCAAATTCTAATTGCTACAGATGTAGCTTCTAGAGGAATCGATATTGAAGATGTTACCCACGTCATCAACTTTGATGTACCACAAACATATGATGACTATGTCCACCGAATCGGTAGAACGGGAAGAGCTGGAAAAAAAGGTGTAGCGCTAACCTTTGTTGACTAAAAATTCGCTTAAATCAATAAACCCACCAACTTGTGGTATCTTAAAAGAAGATAAGGATTAATTTTTGTTAGATTGGGAATAATATTTTGAATAAAAAGTTTTTATTTATTGCAGTAAGTTTGTTTTTTTTGGTTTTGATTGTTTTAGTCCCCCGATTTTTATTCGAAGGAAAGAAACAGTTTTCGGGAAATGTTCCTGATAATCCTGCCAGCAAGATCTGTCAAAAAATTTCACAACCTGAAGACATTTATTATTGTTTGGCAGTAGTTAACCAAAATACGGGTTTTTGTCAAAATTTTGATGAACCGAGCCAAAAAGAACTATGTCAAGGAATGGCCGCAAGAGATGTGTCTTACTGCCGAAAAATTCAAAAGTCAGAACCGAGGAAGATGTGTTTTTATGAGCTTGCTGAAATTACCCAAAATATTGACTATTGTGATGAAGCAGAAGACAAGGAACATTGTTATTTCAACGTCATTTCCGGTCTTTATTGGGCTCAACAATCTGAAAAAATTAAAACAGAGTATTGTAATAAATTTTCTCCCCAGTCTCCGGACAAAAATACTTGTTTGGCTTTAAAAGAAAATGATATTTCTTTTTGTGAAAAAGGAAATGCTGCCTGTTTAACCCTTTTTGAACAGCCTTTATCTTTTTGTAATAATATTAAAGCTGAAGATAAGCTGAAGTGTATTCGAGACCGGGCTATAATAGCCAAAAATCCAGCGATTTGTGAAAAAGCGGCCGACCAGGAGGTAAAAGATGAATGCTACTTTGGTTATGCTTCCCATTTTGATCCAAAAGTTTCCCTTTGTGAAAAAATTATCGGGGAAACAAAACGAAATATGTGTTATACAGAAGTAGCTATAAAGCTTTCGAGGCATTAAGTGTATACTAAAATAGTATGAGGGGAAAAAAGGTGTAACGCTGACCTTTGTTGACTAAAAATTCACTTTTAGTCTTAATTGTCTTCAGTGTTATTATGATAATAGGCTGGTGTGAACCTCTGCCAGCGTCAAAACTGAAAACACACTTAAAATTAACAACATTAAAGGAGGTGAGATAATATTAAAGTTCTAAAAAAAGATGGATCTTTAGAAAATTTTGACCGCGCTAAAATAACCAACGGTCTGGTTAAATCCGGAACGTCCCTTGATCAGGCAGCAAACATTGCCAACCAAGTTGAAACCTGGGCTCAAAATGCAGTGGTTAATGAATCAATCAGGGTAGACGAAATCAAAACAAAAGTGCTTGAATTACTAAAGCCGGTTAATCCGGATGCAGCGGCTAAATTTGAAGCTTATCAAAAGCCCGTTTCCCAAACTGAATAACACTCTTTCAAACTAAAGAGGCAAGAAGAATAAGTAACATGAGTAAAAAGCTTAAAAAGCTACCTCTATTTGAGTTCGAAAAAGAAAAGAGAAATTTTTGGCAAAAGGTTTTTTTAGCATTTTTATTGGCCGCAGCAGCACTGTTATTTTCCTATTGGATAACAGGTATTTTTACGAGTGAAATGGCAGGCTGGGAAACAGCTACGCTGATAGTACGTAAACATCATCTTGGGGACAGCTATCAAATAAAATTTGTCTTGCAAATAATTTTTGTTTTGGTTGAACAGCTGGAAAGACTATTTTGGTTTCTAGACGATCTTCTCCCCTTTTTCCCATCATCTCTAAAAATATTAATATGGACCGAGAGAGCAGTTTGCGCGCTTTTACAACTGCCTTTTTTGCTATTGACTGCTCTGTTGTTAGTCCGAACAAAATCTAAAAAGATAAAATATATTGCCCTGCTTTACTTGAGTATTTTACTCCTACCTATCCCCTATCTTGTTTCTAGCGGCTGGAACTACCTAATAGTTAAAGGGAATTTAAATTATCAGACACCTTTCTCAAAAGACACTGTCTGGGTCTGGTCGGTCGAAGAAAACGAAACAGTATACACATTATTTCAGTACGAATGGGAGCAAAAAGCGGAAACTGAAAAGGCAGAGATTTTCATTTCAAACTTAGGTCATTATCGGTTAATAGTAAACGGAGAAGATGTGTATGATGGACCAAGTTTTGCTGTTTTGCCGCAAATTTACTTCGACAAACTGCCAATAGATAAATATATAAAAAAAGGGAAAAACCAAATAATAATTATTGCTAATTTCATCTCTCTTCCTGTTCATGAGTATTCAAACTACCCCGAGCCTGGCTTACTGATAGGCGGCAGGATAAAAAACGGAATTTTTTACCAAAATTTAGCAGATGGCCGTTTTTGGAAAGCAGGGGCAATAGAAAACATTGAAAATGGCCAAAGAATCTCTGCTGACGCGGGCTTCACAAAACTGGCTGATTTTAGAGAATTTAAATATGAGCTAAAGCTCAAGCCAGTAAAGGAAATTTCAAGAAAAGAATATGAGCCCACCCCCAGACCATTGCCTCTACTCAAATACCAAAAAATATTACCTTCCAAAACTGGAGAATACTACGATCTGGGAAGATTTGCTGTCGGATACCTAGAGATAAAAAGTAATTTTTTAAAAGACTGTACTGTTAAAATCAACTGGTTAGTTAAAATAAATAACCAGAGCAAATCGGAAATATATTTCAATCAGAGCGATGAGCTTAAACTGCCGCCAGCCAATTTTAAATGGAGACAGTTAAGCCGACGAGCCGGACGATATATTCAAATAGAAAAAGATAACTGCCCTGGAGAAATTGAGCTTGAATTCTATCAGGTTGGCATGCCTTTTGAAAAACCACTGCCGCCAAAAGAGCTGGAAAAAGCAGACAGAGAAATATATGATATTTGCTTAAATACTTTAGAAAACAACGTACAAGATCATTTTGAAGACTGCGCGGAGCGAGAAAAGGCAATGTATATTGGGGACGCCCTGGAAGTTTCAAAATGTTTAATGAGGGACGGTGAAAATGACTGGCTGATAAAAGAGATGATAAAACAATTTGCTCAAAGCCAAAAAGACAATGGCATTATCCCTTCCATGACCCCTTCAGGAAAAGAGCAGTATATCCCGGGCTATGCCCTGCAATGGGCAATTTGGCTTGATCAATATGTGTCAGCAAGTGGGGATTTAAACTTTGCAAAGCAGATGAAACCGCATTGGATAAAATTGATGGACTGGGCACAAAAAAATGAATCTCCCGAGGGCTTTATTTACAACAAAGAAAACGACGACTGGTGGAATTTTGTTGACTGGACACCTATTGACAATAGTTATAGTTTTTCCACCCCACTGCAAATATGGTATTTGGGCGCTTTAGAGTCGGTAAATAATTTAAACCAAATGATTGGTGAAAAAGAAGGAAAGTATTTGGTAAAAGCAGAAAGACTAAGAAAGAATTTGATTGAATCTGCTTTTGGTGAAAACGAGGCCCTATTTAGTGATAGTTTTGGAAAAGAAAAAAAGTCTGACAGCAGCCTGATAACCAATGCCCTGGCCGGAAAATATAATCTGTTTCCTTCAGAAGAAAAAGAGACAAAAGCAATTGGTTATTTTATAGACAAAGGCTTATTTACTCAAAGCCCATATTCTCAAAGCTGGGTAGTAGAATGGCTGCTGGAAGGAGAGCAAAAAGACTTGGCTAAAAAGCTAATTAGAGAATACTGGGGAAGCATGGTTAAAAAAGGTGCGAGCAGTGTTTACGAAGTATACAATCCGAACACAAAACCAATACTAAATGGCAGCCATTCACACGCTTGGGGATGCGGACCTATTTATCTTTACAAAAACATATAGCCAAAACTATTCCTTTGCCATAAAAACTTGACGAATGTTTTAAAAACCTACAAAATAATATTGGACATATTCAAAAGAAAGGGGGTGAAAAAATATGAAAAAGCTAATAATTTTAATTGCCGGAATGGTTTTGCTTTTAGCAGCTGCTCCAGTTTTGGCAGCCAAACCTAATAATCCACCAGGCCAGGAAGGAAAAAATACTTGTACTACTATCCAAGACCAAGTATTAACTTATAGCAACAGCGACAATATTATTCCTTTAGGTTTTGATGGATGGGGTTATAACTATCAGGCGCACATGTTCAATGGTTGGTATTGGAACAATCAAAGACCAGTCCCAGCATATACTAAAGACACCATAGATCAAGCACCCAGTAAAACCTGGTTGATAATGAAATGGAGCGATGAATGGATGAGTAATAAAGATTGTGATGGAGATGGGAAACTAGACAGAGGATATTCATGTAATCCAGAAAATCCAACCAGTTCTGCCTGCCAAGGCGCTTGGTTGACAAACCACCAGTTCGGAAGCTATGAAGGCGAAGACGGAAAAACCTGCAAATGGAATTACTTTGTAAAAATAGTAATGGTGCCAGAAGATGCTTATAAAACAGATGGCATGTGGTATACGGCCGACGGAACAGAAATTGGTTCTGTAATCTGGGGCGCATACGCCAGAATATTACAGATTTCCAACGATCCATGCGCTGATGAGCATGGTGTCCAGAACAAATTTGAAGCGCCAACAGGATTTGGCTACTACAAGTAAATAAATCCTAAGTCTTGTAAACGATTAACAGCATAATGAAATACTTATGCAGATTTTTGTTGTCCAAAATTAATTTAAAATTCGAGAAATTCTTATCGCATCAGAATTTATTGTTTTTAATAAAATACAAATATGAGTCCAAACAACACTTCCGACCCCTCTGAACTAAGTATAATCATTGTTTCTCGGGATGTTAAAAATTATCTTCGCAACCGCCTTATGTCTTTAAAAAATCTTTTTTCATACTGTAAATTTATTTTAGCAAGACTGAACCAAACAATGCACATATATCAAGCAAAAGCCTAAAGGTGTCTTTCGAATAATTTATTGTTGCCTGGAAAACTGTTTTCTTTGAGTTATAATTAATCCAAAAGAGTATGAGTTTAAAAAAATTAAGAAAATTATTGGTTTTTGTTATCTTCTTGGCTCTGTTTTTTCTTGATTTGCCTTTTCCGAAATTCTGTTTTATTTTTATTTTAAGATGATGCTGGTGCAAGATTATGCTTCTAGTTCTCCCGAACTAAGTATAATTATTGTTTCCTGGAGCGTTTTAGATTGTCTTCGCGACTGTTCCAAATCCTTTTTTGACAGCTATATAAAAATATTAAAAGGCTCTTGATGAAAAAAGTTATCCTTCTTTTTGCGCTTTCCCGTTTTTTATTCCTCGCTAATTACCCTCACTTTTACGATTCCCCAGAATATTACCAACTCTCCCAAAAGGGTTTTTTTGAATCAATCACCCTTTCTCACCAATCGGTCCATCCTGTTTATCTTTTTGTAAGCCAGCTATTTCAAAAAATATCTATACTCATTACCGGCCAGCCCAGTCCCTTTGCATTAAGTTTTATATCGGCCCTTTTTGGCCTTGTTGGTTTCATTTCTTTTTTGTTTTTAATAAAAAGATTATTTAATAAAAAAATCGCCATTGCCGGCGGATTTGCTTTAATATTTTTCCCTCACCTCTGGATTGTACAAACAAATATTATGCATGAGGCGGTTGAACAAGGACTTTTCCTTGCCGGCCTTTTAACATTTGATATATTTTTACAAAATTACCAACAAAGAAAAACTGACCAAAAAATAAAAGTATATGTTTCGGTTTTAGCGACAATTGTTTTATGGAGCTTGGCAATTTTAAATTTCCCCGGCACAATCATTTGGTTTCCGGTTATTTTTGGATTTACTTTTCTTCGCTTAAAACTATCTATCAAAAACTTATTCCCCCCCGCTATCACTATAGTACTTTCCTTAATAGCTGGCTTTGCGTTTCTCTATTTAGTTTTGCCATCTAATATTATTGATCCCAATAAACGCATTGCCGAATTGGTTTTCAGCTATGGCGCGAGCAATATTTTTTCCGATTGGAATTTTATCAACTTAATAAGAACGGCAAGAAATATATTTTTAATTTCCTGGCACGGCTATTCCCCCTTTACTATTATTCTTGCCGCCCTAATCATTGCCGGAATTATCAAAATAAAAGCAGTAAATAAAAAATTATTAATCATCTTAGTAATCTCATTTCTGATTCCCTTTTTTATCACCGGAAAGTTTTGGTACGGAGGATTATATGGTCGGTATAGTAGTTTAATTGGTTACTTTTTTGCCCTTGTCGTTGGTCTAATAAAATCTAAAAAAATTTATTGGGGATATATTGCTTTGTTAATTACTTTTTTCTTATCAACCTTTCTTGCCTTTCAAAAAACCCCCTTTCCAATAATTCAACAAGAAATAATTAATAAAGCCAAAATTGACAAAAACAATCTATTAATTCTTTCCGACTATCAAAGACCCCAGCTAAATTTTACCAACGCCTTATATATCGTCAACGATTTAAATAAAAAAGAAATTGTCAAAACGATAGAAAACAATTTAAAAGAAAACAAAAGAGTGTACATATCCAAACAGGCATTAACTTTTCCATATTGGCAATATGACGGCCAGCAAATTCACATAATTTCAAAAAATAACGATAAAAAAGGACTGCTGGAAAAATCATTGGAAAATTTTAAACTTAATCTGATAAGTGAAGATAATAAATATCCCCTTCTTTCTATTTATGAAATTAATTACTGATTTTGCATAATTAAGGAAGATCTATATAATTGAGAGGTGATGGATTTAAAACCATACATCCGCGAAGTTGCTGACTGGCCAATTAAAGGAGTCAATTTCAAAGATGTCACTACTCTCTTTCAAGATGCCAAAATTCATAAATATGTTATCGACCAACTAACCAAGCCGTATTTATCTCAAAAAATTGACAAGGTAATTGCTATTGATGCAAGAGGATTTCTACTGGCCACTCCTATTGCCTACAAAATCGGCGCTGGAGTTTGTCTGGTTAGAAAAAACGGTAAACTTCCTTACAAAACCATCCAGGCTACTTACCAAAAAGAATATGGGCCTGACACTTTAACCATGCACAAAGACACTATTGTCTCGGGTGAAAAAGTTATTATTTTAGACGATCTTCTGGCTACCGGCGGCACAATGCTGGCAACCGTCAAAATGGTTAAAAAACTTGGCGGAGAAATAAAGGGGATTAGTTTTATCGTTGATCTGCCTTTTTTAGGAGGCAGTCAAAAACTTAAAAAATACAACCTAAACTGGCTGGTTAGTTATGATAAAGAATAGGATGAAAATAAAGATCGGTATTATCGGCGGCAGTGGTCTTGATGATCCTAAAATATTGAAAAATCCTTCCCGAAAATCAATCAAAACTCCTTACGGTTCTCCTGCCAGTCCGATTACTCTTGGAAAAATTGGAAATCATCCGGTAGCAATTCTTTCCCGTCATGGCCCGAAACACTCCATTACTCCCACTCAAATTCCTTTTCAAGCCAATATTTGGGCTCTCAAAAAGATGGGCTGCAGCCACATTCTTGCCACTACTGCCTGTGGTTCTCTAAGAAAAAGAATAAAACCCGGTGATTTGGTTTTTCCCGATCAATTTATCGACTTTACTAAACTTCGCCCTTTAACATTTTTTTCAAACAAGGTTATCCATACTCCAATGGCTGATCCTTTTGACTTAAATTTGAGAAAAAAGTTGATTAAGCAAGCCTCCTCTCTTAAACTAAATTTTCATCCCAAAGGGACCTTAATTACTATCGAAGGCCCGCGTTTTTCTACCAGAGCAGAATCTTATCTTTTTCGCTCTTGGGGAGCGGATCTTATTAATATGACTACTGTTCCTGAGGTGGTTTTAGCCAATGAAATTAACATCCCATATCAGTCTATCGCCATGTCCACCGATTACGACTGCTGGAAAGAAGACGAAGAACCGGTAACATTTGAAATAATTCTAAAGAGAATGAGTGAAAATGCTTCTAAGGTAAAAAAACTACTCTTGCAAACGATTTTGAACTTTTAACTATTCGCCTTTTGTAGTTAGGATTTCTTCTAAGGTTTTCTCTAAATAAATGTCCTTGCTTATTAAAATAGGGTTATTGTCAATTAATAAAGATAATTCTCGACCAGATTGATCGGCAACAACAATTTCACCGGTCGGGGAAAACATGGAGGGATTAGCGCTAATATACTGATCAATGACCTCAATCAACTCTTTTTGTAAACGATATTCATCCAGCGCCATGATATGAGGCAACTGCTTAACTCCAACACCAGGCAAACTTTTTAATAATTCTAGGTCCTGTTTTTTGAAATCCAATTTCGCAAAACCGATAGAAACTGGATATTCATCTGGGACAACTCTTTTAATGAGATCCCAATTGTCCCCCCTATTATTAATATTACCAAGAGCTATTAGGGTAGCTCTCCAATCTTTAATAAGTCGAGGGATAATGGTAACAAACGGCCAACTGCCACTTTTTGCCACTAAAACGTTATCCTTGGTATAAATATTAGAAACTGGCAAAGAATTGATATTAACAATAATCCGATTTTCTCTTTGAAAATTTAGCAAGACAATGTCATCCTGCCAAACCAATCTCCACTGGCCCTTTTTGTTTTCCAAAAACACCTCTTTGTTGTGCTCTAAACTGCCAAGAAGAGTGTCATATTTTAAAACAAGCTCAACTCTAGCTTCTTTTTCAAACCTTTTGTAATAAATATTTTCAACACTAACCTGACTGTCTAGTATCAATAAATCAGTTTTAGCGTTAGCCAGGATTGTTTTAAATTCATACTCCCCAACGGTTTGCGCGCTAGAAAGATGATAGAGCTCGCCGTAAGCATCGGTTTGCAAGTATTTTGCCACCAGCTCTGCCGTTTTTTGAGGAGAAGGAATAAGAGTGTTAAGTAAAAAAGGAAAATTAAAGATTGAAAGAATTATTAACAACAATTTATTATTACGAACAATATATGTTGCTGTTAAAACAAAAATCGGCAAAACTAATAAAAGATACCTAGGCCAAAATGCAACAAAGGTATTAACCAGTAAAATACTAATACTGATAAAAACTAAATAGGTAATATTTTTAAACCATTGTTTTGCTACTAAAGATTTAACCAACAAGATAGTAACTGAAATAGCTCCCGCCGGCCAAAGTAATGACCAGCTGTCCGCTTTAATAAAAACACCAGGATTCCACCAGCCCTGGTAACGATTACTAAAGATAGTTCGATATTGGTTCAACCAATCCGACGATTGAACACAACTTAAATAGAAATCAACTATTCTTTTGTGAAGCCGCAACCAAGGAAAAGGGTTCGGGTGTCGGATAAAATAGCAGAAAAAAGCCAACAAATAACCGCCGCCAATACCAGCAGTAAATAAAATAGCTGATTTAAAATCTTTTACAGTAATAGCGATATAAACTAAATCAATTAAGAAAATTAATGGGGTATAAACACCTATTTTGGTTCCCGTCATTAAACCCAAAAATATACCAGCCAAACCTAAGCGAACTATTGGTCGACTGTATTCCTTTTTAATACCCGTAAGAAAAAAATACAAATGCAAAAGCAACCACAACATCTGTGGCAAATCAAGCATTGTCTGCCCAATTTGTGCTGCCAAAATCGAACTAGTTACAAACAAAAATACGGCCACTAATAGTGGAAAAGTATTAGAAAAAACCACTCTCGCTAGAAAGAAAAAGGCAATTAAGGCAAGTGCATAAAAAGCGAAACTGGCAAAGTAAGGATTGTTTAAGTATTTCGAGGAAAGACCATAAATATATTTAGCTGCTGGCGGCGCTTCGTAATTAATATCAAAAGGATTGCCTCCTTCAGCCAACCGGAAGCCAACAAATTTATAAAGATCTTCGTCAGGGATTACCCGTGTGCTTTCAGGAATATTCCATTGTGAGTGATAGTAGTAGTTCTCATAATAATTAGAGTCGTAGCGAAAAGAAAAAATCCAGCGATTGAAATAAATAACAGCAAAAACAAATAACAAAGATCCTAATAAATAGAACTTCTTGAGAAACTTGTCGCTTGTCAATTCTTTCATAAATTCCTTTCATATATTCTACAATTTTTTCCACCAGGTTTTCCTGCTTGCGCCGCTTTCGTCTTTTAAAAACCCCCAAGACTCATCAAACATTTTGTCATAAAAACCCCAGCTTTTTTTATACCTTGGCTTACTGCGAACCAATAAATATTTCTTGTCATCTTTTCTGGCTATATCAAAAATCGTTTCCAGTATTTGTCTGCCTACACCTTGGCCGCGAAATACACTACTGGAAACAAAAGCGTTAGAAAGTTCGGCTGACTGTTTAGGCGTATTAAAATGGCTTAACATCTCCGGATTTGGTTCTGAATAAGCCATGCTTCCCAAAACCTCTCCTCTCTTATTTTTTGCTACAAAGTACTTTCTAACTCTGCCATAATTATCACGCTTTCCACTCATCCAATCTTTAATTTCATTAATCTCCTCCCGTAATACTTCCCCAGTTTTTTCATCTATTACATGTTGAGCAAGAATCTCAATTAATTTGGGAATGTCTTCTTTTTTTAAAGGCAACACAACTACAGGTGTTTTTTCCATTCGCTATTGTATCAAAAAAACCCATAATATGTATTTTGCCTCCAGTTAGCTTTGGTGTAAAATATGCAGGATGAATAAAAAATCGGTAAATCCACCATCCCGCTACCGGCAGATAAAGAAATACCTAGACGGTATAGGCGAGCCCAATTACCGCTATCGGCAAATAGTTCAGGCAATTTTTGAACAAAAAATTGATAGCTTTCAAAAAATCACTAATATTGCCAAACCGTTAAGAGAAAGTCTTGAAAAAAGATTTGGCCCATCCTTATCCCTAAAGCCAATTGATAAACGCCAATCCTTCGGAGTGAAAAAAATTCTTTTCGAACTCAAAGACAAACAAAAAATAGAAGCGGTTAAAATGGACTATCGAAGCTGGCAGTCAGTTTGTGTCTCTTCTCAAATCGGCTGCAGTTTAAGATGCGCTTTTTGCGCCACTGGAAAAATCGGCCTAAAAAGAAATCTAACTGCCGATGAAATTACCGATCAGGTTTTTTATTTTCTTTCCACTGGCAGTAAAATCCACAGCATATCTTTTATGGGAATGGGCGAGCCCCTTCTCAATCCGGCGACTTTTTCAGCCATTAGGGACCTTACCGACGGTGATCTTTTTGGATTTAGTCAAAGAAAAATAAACGTCTCCACGGTAGGAATAATTCCCGGTCTTGAAAAGTTAATCACCAAATTTCCCCAAGTTAACGTCGCCTTTTCTCTCCACTCTCCTTTTGAGGAGCAAAGAAAACAACTGATGCCAATTTCAAAACAATACCCAATAAGTGATGTTTTTAACCTTTTAGACAAGCATATCGAAAAAAACAAGCGAAAAATATTTCTACCCTATCTAATGATTGACCAGGTCAATGATACCTCGGTTCATGTAAAAGAACTGGCAGATTTAATAAGAGAAAGAAAAGATAATTATCTTTATCATGTTAATCTGATTGCCTACCATCCAATTTCTAGATCTGATAAATTTCAATCCCCTAGCGACAATAAAATATTGTGGTTTAAAAGAGAGTTAGAAAGGGCAAAAGTAAACGTTACCATCCGACATTCTCCTGGCCAATCAATCAAAGCCGCCTGTGGTCAACTTCACGCCCAGTATCAATACCACTAAATTTGGTACAATACGTTTATGACTGGCGATAAATACAGCGCTGTTTGGGTTTCCCACAGCTCAATAAACGACTTTTTAACTTGTCCTCGGGCTTACTATCTAAAAAACATCTATAAAGACCCCAAAACCGGCCACAAAGTAAAAATAATGAACCCTTATTTAGCTTTAGGCCAAGCAGTTCATCAAGTTGTTGAGTCGCTCTCTGTTCTTCCTATCGAAAAAAGATTCTCCGAACCATTAGTTGAAAAGTTTGCCAACTCTTGGGAAAAAATTTCAGGTAAAAAGGGTGGCTTTACAGATGCAACCCAAGAAAACCGTTTCAAACAAAGAGGCAAATTAATGCTTAAAATGGTCAAAGAAAATCCTGGTCCCTTAGTAAAACTGGCCATAAAAATAAAAAAAGACCTTCCCTGGTTCTGGCTTTCAGAAAAAGACAACATTATTCTTTGCGGGAAAGTCGACTGGCTGGAATATCTTCCCGACAGCAACAGTGTTCATATCATTGATTTCAAAACCAGCCAAAGCGATGAAAAACCAAACTCTCTCCAGCTTCCCATCTATCATCTTCTTGTACACCACTGCCAGGAAAGAAAAGTTGAAAAAGCCAGCTATTGGTACTTAGAAAGAGGCCCTCAGTTGACCGAAAAACCTCTCCCTGATCTTGATCAGTCTCGAGAAAGCATTTTAAAAATAGCCAAGAAAATTAAGCTTGCCAGACAGCTGGAAAAATTTGACTGTCCTGACAATGGCTGCTTTGCCTGCCAACCAATGGAAGAAATTTTAAAGGGAAACGGAGAGTTTATCGGTGTTGATGAAATAAAAAGGGATACTTACATTCTAGTAAAGCCTCCAGAAGAAGAAAAAGAAAAAAGCGTTATTCTTTAACATATTTTTCCAAAAAGTAAACTCCTTGGGAAAACATCCATGTTTTAATGTATTTTGAATTGATTAGTTTTAATCTAAGTTTTTTAAATAAATTAACCCAGCCCAAATCACTTTTATTAGAGTGCGGATGGCCGAAAAATTCAAAGTTAAGCAGACTGTCCATGAAATAAGTAAACTGTTTTTGAAAATTATTTCTGTAAATATCCTCAATAATAATAATTTTTTTGGAAACTCTTTTTGCTTCTCGCAAAACCAACTCTGGATTAGGAGTGTGATGCAAAACAGTAATAAGTAAAGAAACATCAAAACTATTGTCCTTAAAGGGCAGTTTTCTTCCGTCGTAAATAACGGGTACAATATCGTCAACAATTGACAAATTTTTTATGTCCACCCCAACAACTCTGTGTCCTCTGTCTTTAATCATTTTGGCAATTCTTCCCAACCCCAAGCCAATATCTAAAACACAATCTGTGTTTTCCAGATAAGGAGTTATCAGTTTTGAGAGCTGCCTATCTCTCTTTATACCAAGATTAAACTTTTTTATTATCTTGGAGCCAAATATCTGAATATCGAAATTACCACTAAACATATTTTTACTTTACTCCTCCAAAAGCAATTCTGTCCACGGCAAACTTATCAGTATTGATCATAAGACCAGGAATTAGACAAAAATCTCCCCACTTTTTATTTACTCTATCAACTGCTTTTACTAAATTTATTTTTCTGCCGGTGTTTTCAAAAAGACCAAGCTGTATCTTGTCAATTTTAGCCAGAGAAAAACAGGAAACAGCCAGCTTGCTAACCGGCTTTTTAAACGGCGACTGGGACAAAATCTCAAAAGCTTTTTTATAAATATCGGTTGTAGCAAAAAAATATTGCTGAAAAGTAACCGACTTGTGCCAAAAGGGCCGGTCACGGTAAAAGACTGCCAGAGAGATACCTTTGGCTTTAAAACCTTTTTTTCTCATTCTTGCTCCGGTCTTAAAAACCAGCTTTTGTAAAATTGGCGCCAGATCATCAGGCCTACAAAGCGGCTTTGGCAAGGAATATGAATTACCAAAACTTTTTCGCTCAGTTTCAATATCGTCAACCTCCCACCCCCGGAGTCGTAAAAACCAAAAATCAGCCAAAACAGACTTAAATGCTGACCTTAATTTTCCAACTGGAGCATTATAAAAATCAACCACGCTATATATCCCAACTTCCCTTAAACGCTTTTCATTGGCAAAACTAATCCCACAAAAATCACGCAAAGAAAGCTTTTTGTAAATACTCATAAAATTTTTAAAGTTAATTTCATCCAAGCCGTCAGGTTTGGTAAGTCCAGCGGCAGTTTTGGCTAAAAACCGGTTAGTGCCAATCCCAATAGAAACAGTGATCCAATCGCCAATTTCTTCACTTATTCTCTTTTTTATCTCCCTTGCTTCCGCAAACATTCCCTTTTTAAAAGACGGATATCCTTCAAGATCCAAGCAAAACTCATCGATTGATTTGGGGATAACTTTTTCACTATAGCCCCAAAGAAGTCTTTTAAGCTTCAGGTGTACAAATCGGTATTTGTCTGGATCGGGAGTTAAAACCTCTAAACCGAGGCAAGCTCTTTTTGCCTTCAGCTACTTTCATCCCTACTCTAACCCCAAAAGTCTTTGCTTCTGTTGACGGAGCAACAATACAACCTCCTGGTGAATCGTAAGCAGCTATAGCTATAGGCCAGCCACGAAGATGAGGGTTGGCCTGCTGTTCTATCGTTGCAAAGCAGGAGTTTATATCCAAGTGCATCTTAGTAGACGGCTTTTTACTGAAAGACTGATCGTTAGCAATCACCATAAACCTCTTCCAGGGTCCAAACCAAGCTTTCAGAATTTAAAGATAAACGAAAAGATAAATTCCGGTCGGCAACAGAAAAAACATGAATCAAGGATCTGCCTTTCCGATAGTGGTGATAGAATCCCTGGGTTAAAATAGGATAAGTTTTTCCCTGCCAGCAAATGGAACGAATAAAAATTTTTCTTTTTTTACAATCAAATAAAACTTCAACAGAAACAGGGGTAGAAACTTTGGAAATCATAATAAAATAATACCCTAACAAAACCCGAAGTCAAGATTGAACCTTTTTTTCTTTTATGAGATAATCTTTTTAGAGTTATAAATTAATATATTTTTATGGAAAAAGAAAATAATAAAGAAAAGAAAGCTTCTCCCAAGTGGTTACTTGTTGTTGGCGGATTGGTAATTGTTGTTATCGCTTTTCAGTTTCTAAACAAAAAGCCCAAATATCCTACCGGATTAGATGCTGATCTGGTTCCAAAAACCGGACTTGTTGACGCTCTTTTGGGAAATGACACAAGGGAGTGCAAATACAGCGATGAAAACGGAGAGATAACTTTCTGGGCCAAAAGCGGAAAAATGAGAGCCCAAGGGGCTAGTTTCGGTCTTCAGGGAGACCAAAAAGGAGGAATGATAAATGACGGTGAGTATTTATATATCTGGCAGGACAGTGACAAGTCGGGAATAAAATACAAGCTTTCCGTTTTTGAAAGTGCTGACTCTCAAGACACCAGCCAGCCGTCGCAAGTCGACCCACAAGTCTGGGCTCAGGCCATTCAAGAAAAGTATGAATACTCCTGCAATGCCGTGGGTAAAAACGACAGTATTTTTACTCCTCCTGATGATGTCGAATTTAAAGACATGACCGATCTTTTGGAAAAAGCGGAAGAGTTTTCCCAGACCTTTTCTGAAAACGACAGCCAGGAAGAGATAAACCAGAAAATGGAAGAAGTAAAAGGAATAATGGACGAGCTAAATCAGTAATAAAAATTACTTACTCAGCTTTGAGAGAAACATATTCAAAATTGCTAGTAGTACTGCCGCAATCAGGGCAGTGGTAAAGTCAGCAATCTCAAACCCTTCAATTGCCTTTGCCGCCAGAAGTAGTAGCCCGGCGTTTATTACAAAAACAAAAAGACCTAAGGTAACAACATTAATTGGCAAGGTGAGTATTACTAAAATCGGTCTGATAATTGCCGCCAGTACTCCCCAAACCACCGCCAGAACCAAAAGCGCCTGCCAGTTGGCAATTCTCACCCCTGGGATAAGATAAGAAACGACATAAAAAGCGATTACGTTTATTAGTAGTTTTGCGATCATATTTTTATGATATAGAACCCAAAATTAACTGTCAAATCAGCCAATAATAAAAAGCTCCTCCTCTGCCCTGGTAACAGCAGTATAAAGCCATCGTCTCCACATTCTCTCATCCATCTGTTTAAATCTTTCCTCAAAAAGAATTACCCTTTTGGCCTGACTGCCCTGGGCTTTGTGAACAGTTAGGGCATAGCCAAAATCAAAAAGATCGGTTTTTAAGGTCCCCGACCTTTTTTTGGTAAAGTTTAGCGGCGATGAGGCGTTAAATTGAGTGGAGGCAACCAGGCCACTGTATGGATTTTTTTCTCCATCCATCTCAACCTCCATTGAAAACCAGTCTTTGTTGCCGCCAATAACCGACTGAACAGTTCCCAACATTCCGTTGCATATTTCTTTAGCATGATTGTTTCGTAGGCAGATCACCCTGTCACCAATCTGCGGCTCCTCAAGTTCAAAGCCCAAAGCAGTTCTTATATGTCTATTTAACCTAACTCTTGTTGAATTATAGCCGCATAAAATCAAAGTCTCTTTGTTGTGATTGCCCAAAAGGTCATTAATTAAATCTTGAGACTGCGGATCGCTCCTGCTAATTTTTCTCACCCCTCGCTCATAATCCCCTTTCGGTATTTCTCCTTTTTCCCGAGCCAAAATAGAAAGCTTAATTATTGGATTATTTTTAGCTTGTCTGTGAATTTGCTCCAGTTTTAAAATCGGTTTTTCCATTAGGTTAAATTCTTCTCTTATCGGCGGCAGTTGACCGTGATCACCAACTGCAATAATTGGAATTCGATAAGAGCAAAGATCTGCCCAAATTGACCCGTCCACCATCGAGGCCTCATCAATAATGATAAGGTCATACTTTATTTCTTCTCGTTTCTCCCAACCGATAATCTCTTCCCTTTCATTAACAATTGGAGAGTATATAAGGGAATGGATCGTGCTTACCGAGTCTTGAAGATGCAAAGATTTTGTTTCAACCAGTTTTGAGCGGAGCACCCTGGAAGCTTTGCCGGTAAAACTAACAAAGGCGACTCTAAGCTTTTTATCTCTTTTATCCAGCTTTTTTCGAAAAACAGAAATCAAAGTAGTTTTACCGGTTCCCGCAAATCCTCCCAGAGTGATAAATGGAGAGTCTCCTCTTTTTTTGTACCACTCCACCAACCCGTCTAAGGCCAGACTTTGATCATGAGAAAGTTTGTTGATATTAAACAATTTTCACTTCTCTTTCGCACAACCAAACAATTTAACAAATTTTTTTCTTTCCTTACTGGTCAGCATTTTAAAAATCCCTTTTTCTGTTTCAAACCGCTGACATTTTTCATAAAGTTCATCCTTGAATTCTCGAGGCTGTAAATGAAAATGTAAATGACTCACTTTAACCCAACTTTGCTTAATAAACGGTCGATAATGTTGTTTTAAATCACAGCCGGAAGAAAATTTTTTAAGAATTTTTTCCTGAAACTCAATTATCAGTTCAAAAAGCTCCTCCCTCTCTTTTTTGGTCAATTCGGAAATTTTCTCGATGTGTCTTTTGGGGATAATCAAAAGATGGCCGGGAACTAGACGAGGGTTGCTTAAAGTAACATAAAAATATTTACCATCTTTAATAATTTCTGTTTGTTTTTTATCGATAATACAAAAGGGACAATCCATATTTGTATATTACCAAAAATTTACATAACAGTCTCATGATATACTGGTTAAAATATAAGTTTAAAAGGGGAAAAAATGAAAAAATTATCTTTGATTTTAGCTTTTGGCATATTATTACTCACCGCCTCTCCAATTTTCGCTCAAAACACACAGCTAATCAAGAAAGTAAAAACACAGAATGCCGGCGAAAGCAGTGAATTAAATGTTCAAGTTGAAGAAACAAACACGTCTGTTATTTCTAATGAAAACGATGACGGAGAGACCACTTCTCAAGGCCAGGCTAAGGGTCAACCAAAAATACAAACACTATCTACCAATGCCCAGGAAAAAATGAGTATTGTTTCTCAGAAAGTAAAAGAGCTTTTAGCTTCTGAAGATAGGCAAGGAGGAATAGGTCAAGAGATTAGGGAAATTGCTAGACTGCAAAACCAAGCCCAGGAAAAAATCCAGACCCAAACGATTAAGATGGCCTCTAGATCGGGACTTTTAAAAAAGCTTATTGGTCCGGATTTAAAAGCAGTTGGCAACCTCAAACAAGAGCTGATTCAAAACCAGCTGAGAGTGAAAAAACTAAAAGAACTAAAAACAGAAGTTGTCAATAAGGCAGAAGAAACCCAAGTTCAGGAAACTGTTGAGGCCTTAATTGAACAAAACACCGCTCTTGAGAATCAAATAGACCAAGAAGAAGATACTCCCAGTATGTTTGGATGGCTAATCAAACTATTTCGGAAAAAATCAACCGGAAATGTTAGAATCGCTTTGTAATGCCAAGTTTTTCCAAAGCAATTTTAACCAACAGGGTTCTTGCTAAAGCAAAACTCCATAATCTATCCAAGGGAGATTTAAAAGGAGCTTTTGAAAAATACCAACGATCGGAAGATTCCTCTATTCCCGACTGCAAAAATTACATAAAAACATTGAAAAGCTACGAAGTTGGCATCACTGCTAAAAGAAAAGACGCCGACTCCTGGATAATTATTTCCTGCTGGAAAAGAAAATTATATAAATAAACGGGCATTCCCCTAATAACATTATGGAACAAATAATTTTAGGAGCAGTTCAAGGTATTATTGAATGGCTTCCGGTAAGTTCGGAAGGAATATTAGTTTTGATAAAAATAAATATCCTAAACTCCAGCCAACCTCTGCCGGAAATAATCAAGCAAGTTCTTTTTTTACATCTGGGAACTTTTTTTGCCGCTCTTGTTTACTTTAGAAAAGATGTGATAAATCTTTCAAGATCAGTTTTAAACTTTAATAAAGCCAGCAAGGAAACAAAAAGTCTTTTATTTTTTCTGATCATATCAACAATAATTTCCGGAATTCTTGGCGGTCTGTTTTTAAAACTACTTGAGGATACTCCTATAAATTTAGAAACGATGGGAAAAATAATCTCTGGCGCAATTGGAGTTCTTCTGATTATTACCGGAAGTTTACAGCTAAAAACAAAAAATTCGGGAAAAAGAAAAATTAAAGATTTAAAAACCATTGATGGAGTGGTGTTGGGAATAGTTCAAGGCCTAGCTTCTTTTCCCGGCCTTTCTAGGTCAGGAACAACTGTTTCCGCGCTACTTTTTAAAAAGTTTGATAAAAAAACTGCTCTTAAATTAAGCTTTCTTATGAGTTTACCTGTTGTTCTTGCCGGCAATATTATCTTAAACGGCAAAGACTTTACGATCAGCACCGGCAACGGCCTGGCACTGTTCTCTTCTTTTATATTTGGACTTGCCACTATTCATCTTCTTTTAAAGCTAGCCCAAAAGATTAATTTTGGAATATTTGTAATTGGATTTGGAGTACTGACAATTCTTTTTATACTGGTCTAAATTTTGTTTAACAAAAAAAAGTTTTGGTAAAATATCATATGAATAAGCCAATCATCCTTTTTGACATTGACCATACTTTAATAGACACAAACAAACTTAAAAAACAAACGTCCGCCGCCTTAATTTCTACTATTGGAATAAATAAAAAACTGCTTGCCGACGCTGAAAACAGATATATAAAAAACTTAAGCCATCCCCACGACTTTAGACCTAGCAGTTATATCAAGCAGTTAAGTCAATATTTTAGAGTAGAAAAAGAAATATTAAACGATATATTTTTCAAAAAAAGCGAGTTATATAAAAAATCTCTTTATCCGGAAATAAAAACCGCCCTGGGCTTTCTGTCCAAAAAGGCAAATTTGGGAATATTTTCGGAAGGCGGTAAAAAATTTCAAACAGCCAAAATAACCCTTTCTGAAATAAAAGACTATTTTAACAAAAAAATAATCTTTGTCTTCAGAAAAAAACAATCTCTTAAAGTGCTAAAGTTACTGCCCTCCAAATCAATAATCGTTGATGATGACTGGGAGGTAATAAAAACATTGGTTAAAAAAACTCAAACAAAGGCAGTCTGGATCAACAGAAAAGATTTTGCTAAACATCCCCTGGCTCCCACCATTACAAATCTAAATCAAGTTCGTAATTTAATTTAATAAATAGCCATCACTTAGACAAAACGAACCGAACGACATTCAACTCCCCTAATAATAAACAGAGACTGGATTGTCAGTAATGGTAAAATAAGATATGGATCAGATAGAAGAAATAAAAGGTAAGATTGACATTGTCGAGCTTATTTCTGAGTATATAACTCTTAAAAAAGCTGGCAGAAATTATAAGGCAAACTGTCCTTTCCATGGGGAAAAAACCCCTTCTTTTATGGTCTCTCCTCAACTGCAGATCTTTAAGTGTTTTGGTTGCGGCGAGTCCGGGGATGTAATTAAGTTTTTACAACTCTACGAAAGAATGGATTTTGTCGAGGCTTTAGAATTTTTAGCCAAAAGAGTTGGAATCACACTGAAACGCACTAGACCTTCTGGAAACGAACTAATAAAAAGAAAAATATACCAGGTAAATCAAGAAACCGCCAGGCTCTATAACTTCATATTGACCAAACATCCTTTAGGCAAAAAAGCTCTTGAATATATTGTTGGCCGAGGAATAACCACCAAATCAATTGAAACTTTTCAAATTGGATTTTCTCCCTTAAACCCTAATGCCTTGGCCAACTACCTTGTTGGGAAAAAGGGGTTTTCTCCCAGCGAGGTTATCCAGTCTGGCCTGGCAATCGCCTCCAGCTACACTCTAGGAAAAACCATTGACCGATTCAGAGGTAGGCTTATCTTTCCTCTCCGTGATCATCGGGAAAATATCATCGGTTTTTCGGGAAGAATTATCCCAGGGTTACTGAAAAACGAAAACCAAACCGGAAAATATATAAACACCCCGGAAACAGCCGCTTACCATAAAGCCTCTAATCTTTACGGCTTCTGGCTCTCAAAAGACCATATTAAGAAAAAAAATGAAGCAGTTGTTGTTGAAGGTGAACTTGATCTGATATCCTGCTGGCAAATTGGGATAAAAAACGTTGTTGCCATAAAAGGAACCGCCTTCACCGAAGACCAGACCAAACTTATTAAAAGATTTTCCGATAAACTAATTCTGGCTTTGGATGAAGACTTTGCCGGCAGTAACGCCTCTCTTCGCAGTATTCAGCTGGCAGAAAAGGAGGGCTTACAAATCACCGCCATCGACCTTAAAGAAAAATTCAAAGACCCTGACGAGGCGGCCCAGAAAAACCCTCTGTATTTAAAAAAGGTGATGGAAAAAGCCATTCCCGTTTGGGACTTTGTCATCAAGGCAACGACCAAAAAACATAACTTAAAAACTATTGAGGGCAAGAAAAAAATCCTCGCCGAGGCTCTGCCTTTTCTAACCGGAATCGAAAATGAGGTGGTTAAGTCTCATTATTTAAGAAAACTGGCCAAAATATTAAAAGTCGATACTGAGTCGGTACTTATTGAAGCAGAAAAAATCTATCAAAAACAATTTATTACCCCGCCCACTGCTTCACCTATAACCAGTCAAGTTACCGACTCCAGAAGAGAGGTTTTAGAAACCTATCTTCTTGGGTTAATTTTTTCTGTTGCTAATCCTAAAAAATATCTAAGCCTGGAAAACAAAAAGCTTTTTAAAAGTCATCGCTGGAAAAGAATATTTTCAATTGCCAGAAAGTTTTCTAAAAAAAGCAAATTTGATCCAGGAAAGTTTTTAAATCTACTACCTGACGAACTAAAACCAAAATTCGAAGAAATCTTTCTTACCCAAAAACAAGGAGAGGAGCCGGAAAAAGAAATAAAGGAGGTCATATTAGAAATTAATAAAACCGCTATCAAAGAAGAATTAAATCAGCTTTTTTTGGAAATTACCAAAGCAGAAAAACAAAAAAACCAAAAAATTATCGAAAAACTGGAAAAGAAATTTGCTTTAAGGAGTCGAAAATTAGTTGAACTTTCCCGGGATGAGTGATAAAATCAGTCGTGCCTAGTATAACCATCCGGTCCACCAATTTTAACCAGATTAAAAGGTCTATTATTGCCTTGGGTAAAAAACAAGGTTTTCTAACCCAGGAACTAGTTCTTAAAAAGATACCTAACCCTCAAAATCATATAAAAGAACTTGATAAACTTTACGAGGCTCTTTTTGATAAAGGAATCGACGTTTTCGAGGGCATTTCCTTGGATGAGATAAAAGAGACAGAAACAGAAAGTGGTAAAGGCCTTAACGCTCTGACAGCTCTATCCTCCAACGCTTTAACCGATCCGGTCAGAATGTATCTTCGAGAAATCGGCAAGGTTGATTTGCTTACCAAAGAACAAGAGGTTTCTTTAGCCCAAAGAATAGAAAAAGGGTCGTCCTCCGCTCGAGCAGTGCTTATCGAATCAAACCTAAGACTGGTTGTTTCTATTGCTAAAAAATACATCGGTCGAGGACTTACTTTTTTAGATCTTATCCAAGAAGGAAATCAGGGATTAATGAGGGCTGTAGAAAAATTTGACTGGAGAAGAGGTTTTAAATTTTCTACCTACGCTACCTGGTGGATAAGACAAGCGATCACTAGAGCAATTGCTGATCAGGCAAGAACGATAAGAATACCTGTTCACATGGTAGAAACAATGAACCGAGTTTTCAAAGCCTCAAGAGAACTTTCTCAAGAACTGGGCAGAGATCCGGTCACCAAAGAAATTGCTAAAAGAGTAGAGCTCCCCGAAGAAAAAATAAACGAAATTTTCAGAATTTCTCAAGACACCACCTCTTTGGCCGCCCCGGTCGGAGATGACGAGGATTCATTTTTGGGAGATTTTATCGAAGACATTACCTCTCCCTCACCCTACGAAGAAACTTCAAAAGAACTGCTTAAGGAATCGGTGAATGATGTTCTCCACACCTTGGATGAAAGAGAAGCAAAAGTGCTCGCCTTAAGGTTTGGGTTGGAAAGCCAGTCTCCAAAAACCTTAGAAGAGGTAGGAAAAGTCTTTGGTGTTACCAGAGAAAGAATAAGACAGATTGAAGCTAAAGCTCTTCGTAAACTAAGACATCCTTCAAGAAGAAAAAAACTGCAGGACTATTTGGAGTAAAACTCAAAAAAAATAAAAATGACCTATCCTCTGATAGTTATTGAAGGAATAGACGGAGCAGGAAAAACAACTCAGGCTAAATGGCTGTCAAAAAAACTAGGAGCTAAATATATAAAAGGGGGCGGGTGGCAAACAAACTCCCCACTAGCCAGTAGGGCCGAAAGGGAAGGAAGTCGAAACCGGTACTTTTCGCTAATGCAACTAAAGCAGTTGAGAGAAGTGCAAAAAATGATCAAAGAGCATCAGGGTGAAAATGTAACCGGAGTTGTAGATCGACTTGTCTTGGTAGACGTAGCTCATATCCTTTCACTAACCTGGGATAAGGAAAAAAAAGATTTTCCGAAAGAAGCAAAAGAAACTGCAAGATTGTCATTAAAAGAACACATTCCAGAAAATGTTTTAGGAATAATTATCGATATTGCTGACAAGCAAATAATAGAACAAAGAATAAAAGGACGCAGTGACCGTTTGCCAGAAACAGACACCTTAAAACGCTTTGAAGCCAAAAGGGAGGCTTACACCTGGTGTGCTAAAGAGTTGGGCTGGGAAATAATTAATGGCGAGGGAACAGTAACCGAAGTCAATGAGAAAATTGAAACTACCCTAAATAGACGTGGTGTTATACTTGAAAGGATATCAAGTGGAGGAAAGGAGTTAGAATCTTAAAATGGAAGTTGAAATAAAGCTAAAGTGCAGTAATCTAAACAAGTTAAAGAAAAAGTTGCTGAAAACAGGGGCAATTTTATCAAAAACAAAACAACAAACTGATATTTATTATGAACACCCGTCTAGGGTTCTTCTAAAAAGCAAAGAATATTTAAGATTAAGGAAAATGGGAAATATTAAAACACTTGCTCATCATATAAACATCTCTAACGGTGTGAATGATGAATGCGAAATTGAATTAGAAAAAAATGCAGATATTGAGAACCTACTGCAAAGACTAAATTTTTCCAAGCTGGGAACTATTGATAAAAAAAGAGAGCAGTACCGGCTAAAAAGATACAATATTTGTCTTGACAAAGTAAAAAATATTGGAAACTTTATCGAAATTGAATTAGAAGTAGGAAAAAAAGATGTTACCGAAGCGAAAAAAGCTTGTTGGCAACTTGCTCAAAAACTCGGATTGTCTAAAAAAGATGAGTTCCCTTTCTGGCTTTGCGATATTGCCGTTGGAAAAGTTAATTAAACTTCCCTTTTTTCCTAGCCTGGTGTTATACTAAAAAAAGTAAAATGAATGTCGAAAGAGAACCGATATTACGTGGAAAAGAAAGAATAATTGGTCCCATCCTAAGAAGAAAAGAAACAAAAATCTCTCCCGAAGTGGAAGGCTGGATTCAAAGGATAGAAAAAAATGTCCACACAAAAAAACCAATAGTCACTGATGATAAAGGGCAAATAATTCTCTCCTCAGCTCAAGGAAAACCAGTAAAAATTACTCTTCCCTTAACTAAGAAAAAATTTACTGAAGGATTAAAACAAGGAGTTGGCGAAGCAGTTCGCTGGCTTTCTGAGTGGTGTTATAGAAACATTAAAAAAACTCCCAAAGAGGTTGTTTTTAAAGAATCAGCCACATCATGAGCATACTAAATAACATTGTCAATACTGCCGTCTATTACCTGATTCTTTTCCTGGTTATTATTGGTGTTGCCGCTCTTCTTGGCTTTTTTGTTTATGTTTTTGTCATCTGGTGGCGATGGCACGAACGGGAAGATGCTTCCTTAAAATTTGTTCTACTTAAAATCTCTGTTCCTAAAAACAACGAGATTAAAATCGATGCCATGGAACAGGTTTTCGCCTCTCTGCATTCTATTTATAAAAGAGGCAGATTTAAGTTTCTCCACCCCCAGTCACACATTACTTTTGAAGTTGTCGGCAAACCGGGAGACATTCGCTTTTATATTTCCTGTCCAGAAAAATTAAAAGAGCTGGTGGAAAGACAAATTTACGGAGCCTACCCCGGAGCCAGTGTTGATCCAGTAGAAGAATACAATATCTTTTCTGAAAAAGGCAAGGTTGCCTATAGCTGGCTAACAGCAAAATCAGAATCATACAAACCAATAAAAACATTTAAAGAGCTTTCTACTGATCCTCTCTCGTCAATAACCTCCGCCCTTGCCAAGCTTAAAGTAGGCGAAGGAGTGGCAATTCAGCTTTTGATTGTTCCCGCTGACAATAAGTGGCAGTCGTCGGGAAAGGGATTCGTTTCCGGAACCAAAAAAAGCGAATCTGATCCAGAAAAAGCCAACTACAAGGTCAACGCTCAAACTTTAGAAGCAATTGAAAACAAATGCAGCAAGCCTGGGTTTGAAACCCATATAAGAATTGTCGCTGTCGCTCCCAGCAAGGAGGAGGCAAAATCACACCTTACTAATATAAAAACCGCCCTGTCTCAATTTGAATCTCCCTGGAACAGTTTAAAATCAAAAAAAATCCGTTTTCAAAAATGGTTCATGATTGATTTTATTTACCGCTACCAACCTATTTTTCAAAAGAAAAACAGCTCAATTCTAAGCTCTGAAGAACTGGCAGGAATTTTTCATTTTCCTAATAAAACTATCGAAACCCCAGGAATTCACTGGATTAGAGCTAAAAGAGCTCCTTCTCCACCCAATATGCCCCAAGAAGGACTGTATGTAGGCGACAATATTTACCGAGGAGAAAGAAAAAAGATTTTCATCCAAGAAAATGATCGAAGGCGCCACATCTATATTGTCGGTAAAACCGGGACCGGAAAATCTGAACTTCTAAAAACCATGATTGAGCAGGATATAAAAAGCGGTAAAGGGATCTGCTTTATCGACCCTCATGACACTGTTGAACAAATTTTAGAAATGATTCCGCCCGAAAGAGCTGAGGATGTAATCTACTTTGATCCTTCCAACCTAGAAAGACCCATGGGATTTAATCTTTTGGAGGTAGAAACTGAAGACCAAAAGCATTTTGTTGCCAACTCAATAATCAATCTAATGTATAAACTCTATGACCCATATAAAACCGGAATCGTCGGTCCCAGATTCGAACACGCAATTAGAAACGCAATGCTTACTGTCATGTCCGAGCCGGGAGCGACGTTTATTGAAATTGTCAGATGCCTTACCGACTCCAAATACGTCCAAGAACTGCTCCCTAAAGTTACCGACCCAATGGTCAAGCGATACTGGACCGACCAGATCGCCCAAACTAGTGACTTTCATAAATCAGAAACTCTTGACTATATCGTTTCCAAATTCGGCAGGTTTGTTACCAACTCAATGATAAGAAACATTATTGGCCAGTCAAAATCTTCTTTTAACATAAGAAAGGTTATGGATGAAGGGAAAATTCTCTTGATCAATCTGGCAAAAGGAAGAATAGGAGAGGAAAATTCATCCTTTTTAGGTCTCGTTTTGGTTCCCCAGATTCTAATGGCGGCAATGAGCCGCCAGGATATTGCCCAGGAGCAAAGGAAAGACTTTTATCTATATGTTGATGAGTTTCAAAACTTTGCCACTCCTGATTTCGCTCAAATCCTTTCCGAGGCAAGAAAATATCGACTCAATCTAACAGTTGCCAACCAGTTTATCGCTCAAATGGACGAAGAGGTGAAAAACGCAGTTTTTGGCAATGTGGGTACAATCATGAGTTTTTCTGTTGGTGTTGCTGACGCCAACTACCTTACCCGCGAATTTCAACCAATCTTTGATGAAGAAGATCTTATAAACGTGGAAAAATTCCATGCTTATACTAAAACTGTAGTAAATAACGAGCCGTCACCGCCCTTTTCTCTTGACACCACTAAAGATATGGAGGAAGAAAACAAAAAAAGAAATCCCAAAGTGGCAGAAATGATTAAAAAACTAAGCGCTTTAAAATACGGTCGTCCCCGAGATGTGGTGGAAGCAGAAATTATCAAACGGGCAAAACTTTAAAGCTCTTTTAGCTTAATTGTTCTTCTGCTTGCCGGTTGTTTAACCAGCTGAAGATATTTTTCTGTGGTTGATATTCTTTTGTGACCAACAATCCGAGATATTATCTCCAAGGGCACTCCAGCTTCAAGCTGATAAGCGATAAAAGTATTTCTTAGATCATTTACTTTAACATCTTCAAGTCCAGAACGCTTAAAATAGCGCCGCAGGGTGCTTCTTATATTTCTAATAAGCAGCGGCCTGCCTGTCTTGGTAATAAAAATATGATCGGTTTTAGCCTCACCTCTTGCCTCGAGGTAAGCATCCAAAGCATTTTTAACCGCCTCGTTTAAAGGAACTTTTCTGGCCAGATGACTCTCGTAAGGTTGAATAATAAGCTCGTCAGGATGAACATCATCCAAGCGCAGATTGGCTACCTCACCAATTCTCAAACCTGCCTGCAAAATAAGCTCAACTATTGCCATTGCCCGAGAATCATGGCGGCAAGCATCTCTCAAAGCTCGGTATTCCAAAGGCAGAAGTACTCTTGGTATGCCAGCCTTTAATTTAGGATGAGATACTTCTTTGGTAGGATCAGAATTGATAATCGATTCTTTCTCTAAAAACTTAAAAAAGCTTTTAAAAGAGTTAAGTTTCCTTGAAATAGTTTTGGCAGTATAATTGTCTTTTTCCAGCTGTTTTTTAAATTTCTCAATATGGCTGGTTTCAACCTCCAAAACCGAGGATATCTGCTCCCCGGATAGATATTTTATGAGCTGAGTCAAATCCCCTTTATATGCTATAATTGTATTCGAGGATCGACCTTGGCTGGTTAGGTTTTTGACAAATAACTCAACCGCTTTTGTTATTGATTGCGGATTTGCGTTTTCTTCCATGTTAGGCTTATAGTATCATGAAAAAAAATTCCAAGCAAGACGGAAATCGATGGATCTGGATAATTTTCCTAATCATGACACTTTTTCTTTTGGGCAACAATCTGGCCCAAGCTAAAAAAATCCTAACGATAAACAGGCAAAAAAAGATCCTGGAAGAGCAAATACGCCAAAGCAAAGAAGAAAACGAACAGTTGGAAAAACGATTATCCTATATCCAAACTGACGATTTTATTCAAAGAGAAGCTAAAGACAAATTGGGACTAGCAAAGCCAAACGAGGTTGCCTATATTATCCCTCAACTTCCTAGTCTGGAAAACATTCACTTAAAAGAAGAGTTTGCTCCCCAAAAATCAAATATTGAACAATGGCTGGATAAATTCATCTATTAGCTTTAAGTTTAATTTAAATCTGGTATAATAACCTTAACGTGCGGGGTGGTGTACGGCTGCACGTGAGGCCCATAACCTCACAGGCCGGGTTCAACTCCCGGCCCCGCAACACAAAATCCCGCAATAAAACGTAAAATGGTAATAAAAGATATAGTCCAAGCAGGCAGCCCTCTTCTTAGAAAAAGAGCAAAGTTAGTAAAAAACGTTCTTTCGAAAAGAACTCAGCAAATAATCACCGACCTTATTGACACTATGCATTATGGCCAGATGGTCGGCACAGCCGCTCCTCAAATAGGAAAAAGCCTTAGGATTTTTGTTTCCGAGGTAAAAGCAACTGAATACAGAGCCGATCTCAAAGAAAACGCTTTGACCATCTATATTAACCCCAAAATAATAAAAACATCCAGTAAAAAGGTAACCAGCTATGAGGGTTGCGGCAGTATTGCCTACTCAAAATTTTTTGGGCCGGTGAAAAGGCCGAAATGGGTTATAGTCGAAGCGCGCGACAAAAAAGGGAAAAAATTTCAACTAAAAGCAAGCGGACTGCTAGCTAGAATAATTCAACACGAATATGACCACCTGGAAGGAATACTTTTTACGGATAAACTGACAGATTGGACCAAGGCGATGAGCAGTGAGGAATACATAAAAATGCGCTCGAAAAAGAAAAACTAACTCCCTTATTTTTTACTCCAAGTTCAATATTTGATAGAATACGAAAGACCTGACAGGGTAGCTCAGCTGGTTAGAGCACGAGAATCATAACCTCGGGGTCGAGGGTTCGAGTCCCTCCCCTGTCACCAACCCCCATTTTTTTGGAGAGGTGCGCCGAATTGGCTAAGGCACCGACCTCGAAAGTCGGCGCCCTTTATGGGCTTGCGGGTTCGAGTCCCGCCCTCTCCGCCAATCAGTGTTTACAAAAATATTTTGAGTTGTCTGATTAGTAAATATATGCAGGACTTAAATTAGCAGGTGGCAGATAAAGTCAGGTACATCTATAATTAACAGGTGACAAGATTAACTTGGAAAAAGCTTAAAAAAGCAGGAGTGGCAACGATATTTATCCCCGGGATTTTACTGGCCTGGTATGTAAAAACAGGAAAACTCAATAATTTTGACGATTATTACAAAGCAAAAATGGTGTTTCCGGATAGCGGATTAGTAGAAACGGTAGAAGATGGAGATACTTTTGATTTAAGATCAGGGGCAAGAGTGAGAATGTTAGGAATCGACTCCCCTGACAGAGGCAAAGAAGGTTTTAAGCAAGGGAAAGAGTTTTTGGGAAAATTGATAAAAAATAAAAAGGTTTGGTTGGAATACGATCGCTATCAAGATGATAAGTATGGAAGGATTTTGGCATGGGTGTGGGTAGATTGTGAAGGTAAGCCAAAATTTAAAGATCCATTTTACATGCATTTGTCGGGAAACAGATCAAGAGAGGGATTGTCGGAAAATCCGAACGGATGTAAGAAAGGAAAACTGATAAACGAAGAAATGGTGGATGAGAATTTCGCCAAAGTAGTGAAATATGCTGGGCGAGGACCGCTGAAGTATGAAGTGAGGATAGAGATGAAACAAACTACAATTTAACAATACATTGGTTGCCTAAAAACAACTCCATTGTCCCAAGAGGATGACTGCTATTTTTAATCACTGTCTCCTCCCCTATCAAACAAGAATCAAGCGGCCGACCAGGAGAAACAATTTCGACCCCCTTCATAAGAATTGAGTTTTCTATCTTTGTGTTTAAAAGCCTGCAGTTATCAGCAACTGAAGAATAAGGACCAATAAAGGAATTTTCAATCACTGTCCGGTCACCAATAATCACCGGGCCCCTCAAAAGCGAATTTTTTATCCGACAATTCTTGCCAATTTTTACTCGTCCCTCAAATTTAACCCCTTTTCTTTGTCTTGTTTTCAATTCATCTTTTAAAATTTTGCCCAGTAATAATTGGTTTGTAATTAACCAATCATCAAATTTGCCCGGATCGAACCAAACCCCGCTAAATTCCCCTACTTCCACCGAATATTTGTTTTTAATAAGCCAGTTATATATCGAGCCTATCTCCAGCTCTCCTCGAGCTGAAGGCCTGATTGCTCCAGAACCGGAAAAACACTCAAGAGCATGTTCATCAAAAAAATATAATCCCGGCACAGCTAAATCATTAGGAGGGGATTTTGGCTTTTCTTTCACCTGCAATAACTCTCCATTTCTATCGAAATAAGGAACGCCCATGCGCATATTTTCTGGATGATGAATCGTTGTTAATAAGGCGTTTGCCTTGCTTTTATTAAACTTTTTTACCAAACCAACTATTCCCCCATAAAAAATATTATCTCCTAAATTCATAACAAAAC
>CAZAEB010000001.1:0-85185 GCA_964484095.1 uncultured Gammaproteobacteria bacterium | reverse complement strand
ACTGGAGTGGTAGTCAAGTTAAAAACGGATGGATTGAAAAGGAAGCTCAAAAAATTGTTATTGATTCTAATAATAAAAAAATAAATATTATTTCCAAATCTACTGGAACTATGGTTTATTTAGAGATAATAAAAAGCCAACCTCAATTGATTAATAAAATTATTTTATGCGGTATACCACTTAGTGATTTTCTTCCCAGTGATGAAAAAAGGTACGAAGGGTTAAAAAATTTCTCTCCGAATAATATTTTGTGTATTCAAAACAGTAAAGACAATCATGGTGATTATGTTAAAGTAGAGGCCTTCATTCATAACATAAATCCAAATATTGAAATAGTTTCCAAGCCACGAGATGATCATCACTATCCTTACTCAGAAGATTTTATTTGTTTCTTAAAGTGATAATTATGACTTTTATATGTTGAGTTTCTGATTTGCTTCTTCTCTTCCGGTCTTGGCAGTTGGGTTCACGTTCGGATGAATCCTAAAAACCTACAATATCAACATATCTTCCTTGTTCATGATTATGTTTTTAACCCGAAAGTTTACGCTCACGCATTAGTTGATTTTAATCAATTAAACCTTTCTCCCTCGGATTAGACAATGGAATTAGTAGTAAATCATTGTTTGTGTTATGTTTCGAACTTCGACCTTAAGGAGGAATATATTGAAAAAAAAGGCAAACAAAAATAAGAATATGTGGTTAAGAAAGATGAGAGATGTTGTTCCAAAAGATTATTTTGGCTTTATTATTGTCGATTTTTAGTAGCGAAAGAGATGTGCCATGTTGACGACTAAGATTAGAAAAACCCAATAGACTCATAAACTGGGCGATAAAATGTCCATGTGTGATGATCAATATTGAGTCAAATTTGTTATTTTTAATGGACATTAAAAACTTTTTTGCCCTATTCTTAACATCGTTCTCACTTTCGCCGCCTTCGCAACGATAATCAGCTGGTGGCAGTCCGCTAGCTTCTTTCTTGGCATAATATATCTCTCTCGGTTTTCCTTCGAATTCCTTGCGGTTAATTTCCTGCAGAAGAACGTTTGGTTTTATATAAATTTGCGTGACGTCGAACCCTCCTCTTTTAATTGCCTCTAGTGTTTGAGTTGAGCGGACAAGTGGACTATAAAAAATAGCGTCAATTTTTGTTTTTTCATTTGCCAATCTTTTGCCTAACCTCAAAGCGTCTTTTTCCCCTTTGTCTGTTATTGGAGTATGAGGGAAGGAAACGTGTCCGTTTGCACTACCTTCAGATTTACCATGCCTAACGATGTAGAGCTTTTTCATGACTTGATTATATAGAGATATACTATTTTCAACAAGTTGGTCAAGCCCTGCCTGGCCAATAGTCTACTACAGATACTAGAATTTTTGGTAAAATCAAACCAATGAAAATACATAATCTAGATATCAAAATTCAATCAGCATTTGGTAATTTATATAGAAAAAAGCTTGCATTGATAGCAGTAAGAGACTTAAGGGGAAATATTTTAATAGGAGCTAAGCCTAGTTTTTATCCTAAAGATGTAGCCAGGATGTTGGGTGGAGGTATTAAGGATGATGGGGATGAGCGGCTAGGAGCATTAAGAGAACTAGAAGAAGAGTTGGGCGTGACAGGAAGCATTGATAATTTAATACCGTTACTTCAAGTAAACGTGCACGCTGAAGACAGAGAGGGCAATTTATTTAATAATTCCACTTATATCTATTTCTTTCAACTAAAAGACAACAACTATAAAGCAGGCGATGACGTTAAAAGTATTATCAAATTGTCTCTTGATGAGTTTTATAAGCTTGGAGAAAAGTATGAGACTTTAGCAGAAGATAATTGGTACGAAGGCCTTGAAGGCAAACATTCTTGGGGTGATTATGGAAAAGTCTATGGACCAATTCACAAACTAACCGCTCAAAAAATAAAAGAATTAAATTTATAATACTAAAACTCTATGATTTAATTATTTACCTAGAAATAAATCAATATTGGCAAATATATTATTGTCGGAAGCTAATACAATATAATTTTCACTAGCCAAAGGTTCTTCTAATTGATTTTTAAAGCTATTAAATGTTTCTTTAGAGCAATTACTTTTAATGTCTTTTTTGTTTTGATAATCAACTCCTCTTTTTGAAATTCTACTCAAGACGGTTTTATCGTCAGTTTTAAGATATATAAGAGTGGTTGAGTTACAACCTACTTCGTCGTATATTTGTTTTCGAAAAATGTATTTCAAATTTGTGCCATCAATGACTACAGAATAACCTTTGGAAAGCAATTTTTTTGCAAGTTGGCGCAGGGTTTTGTAAGCCAAAACATATTCACTTCTAGAACATTTCTCTGTTCCAAAAATGGCAAAAGTGATGTTCTCACCAGAAAGAATAGTGAAACCATATTTTTTGTGGAGATAAGAAGATAAATATGACTTTCCTGAGCTGGGCAAGCCCATTAACACAAGCAATCTTGCCGAATCTGTAATCTTTCCTTTTTTGATAGATTTTTCTGCTTTGGAGAACAAAATATTATTAGAATCTGTCATTCTTCTATTTCTTTTTTCTTTTCTTCCGGTCTTGGCAGTTGGATTGCGTTGGTGATTTTATGTCCTAAAATTGAAAATCCTTGGAAAACCTCATTCATTTTTGATTGAGCATTGTTGACGTGTTTTCCCAGTACTGTTAGGTTTCCTTCCATTTTTTGGTAATCCTTTTGAATTGCCTGGAGCATTCTGAAAACCTGTCTTGTTTGTGATTCGATCTGTTTCCCTTCAAAAGAAAGCAAAATGATTCTAAGGTGAGCGTATAGTGTGCTTGGAGATACAATGTAGACACGGTTTTGTCTGGCATATTCAAATATTGTCTGGTCGTTTATCACTTCGTAGAATACTGATTCTGAGGGGATATACATTAGGGCAAAGTCTACCGTTCCCTCATCAGGGAGAATATATTTTTCCGAAATTGCTTTTATGTGTTTTTTAACGTCACTAGTAAACTGTCTTTTAAATAGTTTTTTATCCGCTCCAGTGGCTTTTGTCATCTTTATAAAATTTTCCATAGGAAACTTTGAGTCGATGGGTAATATTCCTGCCTCAGTTTTAATTGCCGCATCTACCTTATTGCCTGTTTTAAACTGGTATTGAAGATGAAAACTGCTTTTGGGAAACATTTGTCCAATTAAGTCTTTCAAAACTTCTTCTCCGATATTTCCTCTAAGTTTTGGACTTTTCAAAAATTCCTGCAGTTCCTGCATTGATCTACCTATCTCGCTCATTTTTCCTACCTCCCGGGAAACCTGGGAGATGTATTTGGTGGCGTTATCTAGTCTTTGGTTTATTGTTTTGGTGTTTTGCGATAAAACATGCTGAATGTTTTGGTTTGTTTGTGCAAGAGTTTGGTTGAAAAACTGACTGGACTTTTGACTCTCCTGTTGTTGGTTTTTAAGCCACTCGATGAGCGAATCATCGGTTTTTGTTGCGTCTTTAATAGAAGAAAGCTCTCTCTTTAAAAACCAAAAAGATATAGAAACAACAATAATAGTGACAATTACTGGCAGCCAGGTTAACATTGTTTAATTATAGCGAATGAAAACTGAAAAAGGAAAAAATTGGCGATATCGATTATTTTTACTTGCCTGTATCGGTAGTTTTATCTGCATGGGATTTTTGTCATTTTCAAGCTCTCCTTTAGATTGGTGGGCAGTTTTGGCCTTTTTCTGCCTGCTTTTTTTGGGAGTGTTTTTCTTTTCTTTGGGGGTAAAAAGGGGAGTAAAATTCTCTTTATTTATTAGTCTTTTTATAGTTTTTGTACTTCTTTTGCGGTTTTTTAAACTGGCTAATATATTAAATTTGGTTTTACTTTCTTTTTTTCTAATTGCCCTTTGGTTTTCTACTCCTTGACAGTCTTTTGGCAGTCGTGTTATTCTTTTGCTAATATTAGTTAAAAGGAGGTTTTTGTGTCTGAACTAACACCTAGACAGATTAAAATACTAAAATCCCTAGTTGATGAGTACATCGAAACTGCTGATCCGGTTGGCAGTGAGACTTTAGAAAAAAAATATAGCTTTGGGGTTTGTCCGGCAACGCTTAGAAATGAAATGAGTAAGCTGGCTCAGATGGGATATATTAAAAAAGCTCACTCTTCTTCCGGTAGAACGCCAACCTCAATGGGACTAAAATACTATGTTAGAGAGTTGTTGACTCCAAAAAAACTTTCTGTTTCCGAAGAGGTTGGAGTAAAAGAAAAAATTTGGAGTTATAAAAACGACTTTGACAATCTTCTTAGAGAGGCGACTAGAGAACTGGCAAAAAGAACCGGAAAAATGTCTTTGGCGGCAAATAATCAAGGTGTAGTTTACTATTCTGGAGCTGCTAACTTACTTGAAGAACCCGAGTTTTTTGATATTGATGTTGCCAAAACTGCTCTTTCTTTGCTCGACAAGGTTGATTATTGGTTAAAACTCATAGACAATCTTTTTTCTTCGGTTGATGGAAATGATCGGGAAATCCATCTGCTTGTTGGTCAGGATTTGGGAATGGAATATCTTGAAACCTGTGGTTTTGTGTATCAGGATTTTGAGTCAGGTCCTTTTAAGGGGATTATTGGAGTAATGGGGCCGGTAAGACTTCCATATGGAGATGTTATCCCTATGGTCGATTATTTTGCTAAACTCTTAACAGAGATTAATCGATGAAAAAGAAAAAACCTTCTCGGGATTTAAGTAAACTAGAAACAAAGATGGCTGTTTTGGAAAAACAGCTTCAGTCGGCGGTTGCTGATTATCGAAATCTGGAAGCGAGGATCGAGAAAGAAGTTTCCCGATTTCGGCAGGAATCATTGATGCGGATAGTTGACAAACTAGTGGGAGTTTTGGATGATTTAGAAAGAGCAGAAAAACATTTAAAAGAAAAAGGGCTGACAATGGCGGTTAATCAGTTTAAAGGAGTGCTGGAAAGCGAGGGAATGGAAGAGATTTTATCCGATCAGGAGAGGTTTGATCCGGTTAAAATGGACTGTGTTGATGTGGTTGATGGTCCCAAGGATGTTGTTGTGGAAACCATTTTAAAAGGTTACCGACTCAATAGTGATGTGGTTAGACCAGCCAGAGTTAAAGTGGGTAAGGGAAAATAGTAATTAATATAAATTAAAGGAGGTACTTATGGGTAAAATTATCGGAATTGATTTAGGAACCACTAATTCGGTAGTGGCAGTTATGGAGGCGGGAAAACCTAAGGTTATTCCTACTGCGGAAGGGAGTAATATTCTTCCTTCAGTAGTGGAACCAGTAAAGGGTTTGGTTGGAGATTTAGCTAAAAGGCAGATGGTTTTAAATCCAAAAAACACCATCTATTCGGTTAAAAGACTGATGGGTAGAAGAATTGATGATCAGGAAGTTAAAAAGGCTGAGAAGATGACTCCTTACAACATTGTTGCCGGAAAAGACAATGCGGCCAGTGTTGAGGTGGAGGGAAAGATTTATTCCCCTCAGGAAATATCGGCAAAAATTCTCCAAAAGGCTAAAAAAGACGCCGAGGCATTTTTAGGAGAAAAAGTTGAAGAGGCAGTTGTTACCGTTCCTGCATATTTTGATGATTCTCAACGTCAGGCTACAAAGCAGGCTGGCGAAATTGCCGGTCTTAAAGTGAAAAGAATTATTAATGAGCCTACTGCCGCATCATTGGCTTACGGTCTTGATAAAAAACAGAACCAAAAAATCGCAATTTATGATTTAGGTGGAGGGACTTTTGATATCTCCATTTTGGAAATTGGAGAAGGAGTGTTTGAGGTTAAGTCAACCAATGGAGACACTTTTTTAGGAGGAGATGATTTTGATGCTAATATTATTGAATGGTTGGTTGAAGGACTTAAAAAAGAACAGGGAATTGATCTATCTTCCGATCTTCAAGCAATGCAAAGAGTTAGAGAAGCGGCTGAAAAGGCTAAAATTGAGCTTTCTTCTGTAGCCGAAACAGATATTAACCTTCCATTCATTACTCAAAAGGACGGACAACCGGTTCATTTAGAGAAAAAACTTACCAGGTCTCAGCTTGAGAAGATGGTTGATGATCTTATCAAAAGGACAGTGGGCCCGGTAAAAGCTGCTATGAAAGATGCCAAGCTTAAGGTTTCTGATATCGATGAGGTTATTTTAGTAGGTGGCCAGACCAGAATGCCAAAGATTCAAGAAACAGTAAAAGAGCTTTTCGGTAAGGAGCCAAACAAGACTGTTAATCCGGATGAGGTGGTTGCTGTTGGCGCAGCCATTCAAGGAGCGGTTTTGACTGGTGAAGTTAGAGATGTTTTGCTTTTGGACGTTACTCCTTTAACCTTGGGATTGGAAACTTTAGGGAGCGTGTCAACGCCCTTGATTGAGAGAAACACTACCGTGCCGACTAAAAAGTCACAGGTGTTTTCTACTGCTGCCGATAATCAACCCCAGGTTGAGATTAATGTCTTGCAGGGAGAAAGACCAATGGCACCGGACAACAAGTCCTTGGGTAAGTTTGTTCTTGACGGGATTCCTCCTGCGCCCAGAGGAACACCTCAAATTGAGGTCACCTTTGATATTGACAGCAATGGCATTTTAAATGTTTCTGCCAAGGACAATGCTACTGGCAAGGAGCAGAAGATTACTATTCAAAATGCTACTAATCTTAGTAATGAGGAAGTAGAGACGATGAAAAAAGAGGCTGAAGAGCATGCCAAAGAGGACGAGGAGAAAAAAGGAGCGGTGGAGGCAAGAAACAGTCTTGATGGAGCTGTATTTACTAGTGAGAAAATGATTAGTGATCTTAAAGATAAGCTGGACAAAGATGATAAGGAAAAGCTTGAAAAAGAAATTGGCAAGGCAAAAGAACTTCTTGGTAAAACCTCTGCTAAAAAGGAGGAGCTGGAAGAGAATGCCAAATCATTAACCGAATTTTCCCAATCAATTGGGACCAAGATTCATCAACAGGCTCAGCAAACTCAGCAAGCCCCGCCAAAAGATGAAAAGGCAGGAGATGACAAGACCAAGAAAAATGGCAAATCGGAAGTTAATGGAGAGCCCGAAGAGGGAGAAATCGTTAACTAGCCGTACATGAATCGTGATTTTTACGAAGTTTTAGGATTGAAAAAAGGAGCTTCCGCAGAAGAACTCAAAAAATCTTATCGGAAGCTGGCTTTGCAGTGGCATCCGGATAGAAATAAGTCTGCCGAAGCCGAGGATAAGTTTAAAGAGATAAACGAGGCTTATGAGGTTTTATCTAATCCTCAAAAAAAGCAAACTTATGACCAGTTTGGCTCAGCGGCATTTAATAACGGAGCTGGACCTTTTGCTGGAGCTTCTCAAACCGATCGTCAGGGGCCATTTAGCTATACCTATTCTACATCAGGGGGACAAAACCCTTTTGGAGATTTTTCTGATCCATTTGAGATATTCGAGCAGTTTTTCAGCAGAAAAGAAAGCCTGCATATCAGGTAGAAATTGACTTCATGGAGGCGGTAAACGGGGCAGAAAAGCAGTTTAATATTGATGGCAAAAGAAAAAAAATTAAGATTCCTGCCGGCATTGATGAAGGGCAAAGAATTGAATTTAGTGACTTTATTTTGTCGGTTGATATCCGCCCCCACAAGGTTTTTAGAAGAGAAGGAAACGATATTATCACTGACCAAAGAATCGACTATCCGACTGCTGTTTTAGGAGGGGTGACGGTAGTTCCCACTTTAAAAGGAGATTTGAAATTAAAAATAAGGCCAGGGACACAGTCAGGAACTTTGGTAAGATTACAAAACAAAGGAATTCCTTCAACCTCGAGATTTTTTGGCAGGAATGGTGATCAGTTTGTCAGACTGAGAGTTGATATTCCTACCAAGGTAAACAGAGAGCAGAAAAAAACTCTAGAGAGATTAAAAAAGGCTTTTAACTGATGGCACCGGGTAGTTATTACGGAGGGGCTATTTGGACAAACCATTCTTTAGAAAGACTGAAAGACAGAAGATTTACCCAAAGCTTGGCATTAAAAGCATTTCTTCATCCGGATTCTAAGAAAAAAGGCAAACAACAGGGAACGATGGAGTATGTCAAGAAACATCAAAACTCGTTAATTACCGTTGTTGCTAAGAAAAATGAGAAAAGGCAGTGGGTTATTTTGTCTTGCTGGATTGACCCTCCTCTAAAAGGGTCGGTTGATATTAAAAGCAAACAAAAGTACTTAAAATATAAAAAAGCTACTCTTTGGGGAAGAGTGTGGCTGGAAATTAAGGGAGGGTTAGGTTTTTGAAGGAAAAAAAATATTTCAAAACTATTGGCGGCAAAAGAATACCCTTACCGGTTTTTTTTCCTGATGCTACCAGGGCGGTACTAAAAACCCTAGACTCTAGTGATATCGAGGGCACTAAAACTCCCGGTGTTTTAGTAAACACTTTTCATCTTTACAATAGCTTGGGGAGAAAAATATTTAAGAGGTTTGGCGGGGTAAGAAATTTTATGTCTTTTTATGGTGGAACGATTTCAGATTCTGGTGGATTTCAAGTGATGTCTTTGGCCAAAGCTGGAGGTGGCAGAAATACCGTTAGTGACCAGGGGGTTACTTTTAAACTTCAAGGCAAAAAGAAAATCTTATTTACTCCCGAAGAGTCGGTTCGTTTTCAGATGGTTTTAAAACCGGACATGGTGGTTGTTTTGGATGATTTTACCGATCCTAGAGATAATCACCAAAAAGCAGAAGAAACGGTAAGAAGAACAATTATTTGGGCAAAAAAATCAAAAGAAGAGTTTGAAAAACAATGCAAAAGGTTGGGACTGAGCAAAAAGGACAGGCCATACCTTTTGGCAGTTGTTCAGGGAGGAGAATATCTTGATTTGAGAAAGCAGTGTGCTCAAAGCTTAGCAAAGATTGGTTTTGATGGGTTTGGTTATGGGGGATGGCCTTTAGATAAAAATGGTAATTTTAACTACGAGGTAGCAAAATGTATTGCCAAACATACTCCCAAAGGGTATTTTTTGTATGGTCTTGGTATTGGAAAGCCTGACGAGGTAGTTGGTTGTGTCGACTTGGGTTATAATATTTTTGACTGTGTTTTACCTACCAGAGATGCCAGACACAGAAGACTATATGTATATGAGGCAGACTCTATTGAGGAGATTGATGTTAGGGCGCCTAAGTTTTACTCATATTACACTCCAGACAAGGAAAAATATTTTCAGGATCAAAGACCGGTAAGTAAGGCTTGTGATTGTTTGCTTTGTAAAAAATATTCAAGGGCATATCTGGCTCATCTTTTTAGAATAAAAGAAGCTTCAGCAAGAAGGCTGGCAACGATTCATAACCTTCGTTTTTATTCAATCCTGATGGAAAAGATCAGAGGGAAATAGAAAAACATAATAATCTTCTTTTCTAGATAAATTAAAGTCCTATAAAGAAATATATTTGTTATAATTGCTTTTATATGAATAGCTCCGAAAGATTGAGGTCAGCTGATTTACTATCTGCCAGATTTGATAGCTGGGGAATCGAGAGGGTAGCTGTAGATTTGGATAGTACCCTGATAGATACCACGAAGATGTTTAAAGAAGCAATGATCGAGGCCAGCGGGCATCTGCTTAACGGTTCGACAAAAGAAACAGTGATAACGCCGGTCCAGATTAAAGAGCAGATAATGGATCCTGTTATTATGGAATTGAGAAGAGAATTTGGAATTTGGCCTTCGATTATGGAAATTACTGTCATGATTACTGCTAGAAATATGCAAATAAGTAGTGGTCACCCCTCGATTATTCTTGCCCTCGAGAGAGTAAAAGATATTTATAGAAAAGATGTCCCTAAAGTTTTTGATGGAGCTGAGCAATTGTTGTCGGCTTTATCGTCCACCGGGAGACGGGTATATATTATGACTCACGCCGACCCAAAATGGACAAGACATAAATTGGATATGACCGGTTTGTCTGGCCGTTGCGATGATGTCGTTTGTTTTTCGATTGATGCTCCCAAGGCTGTACAGTGGGAAACTCAATTTGTCAAAATAGGTATTGAGCCTCAAAAATGGCTGGTGATTGGAGATAATAGAGAAGCAGATATAGTGCCACCTGTTTCGTTGGGAGCATTGGGCGTTTTAGTGAATCGGTATAGTGGATTATATAATGTGGAAAAACAAACTACAGATTTAGAGTGGCAACAGGCAGTAAATTCTGGAAGAGTGACTATTGTAAAAAAGGTAAAAGACGTTGTTGGGGCATTGGCTGATTGGTAATTTTTGTTTTTTTAGGTTTCATTATGTTAAAACAAGCTTTTTATAATCTTTCCAAGCTGGCCTAGCTCTCCGTGTCCGGGATAGATGATTGTGCTTTCTGGCAGTTTTGTTAATTTAGCTACCGATTTTTCCAAATCCTTTTTATTGCTGTAGGAAAAGTCTGTTCTGCCTACTCCCTGAGCAAATAAAGTATCGCCACTAAAAAGGATGTTTTGCTTTTCACTGTACAGAGATACTCCTCCTGGAGTATGTCCCGGACAAGGAATAACTTTTAATGTTTGGCAGCCGAAAACAACTTCTTTTTCCAAGGGGGTGATTTTCTCTGGGGACTTTTCAATAATTTCTCTTCCTAGCCAGTATTTTGCCGATTTTTGCATGTTTTTAACTATTTTTTCATCCATTTTATTAATTAGGAACGGAACGTTAAAGGCTAGTTGGAGTTCCCAAGCGGCTAGAATATGATCAAAGTGGCCATGGGTAGCAACGATTGCTAAAAGCTCTATGTTTTGGGTGAGTATTTTTTCGCCAACAAAGTTGGCTTCATCAGCAGGGTCAATTACTATTCCTTTTTTAGTTTCTTTGTCAAAAACTAGATAGCAGTTTGTTTGAAGTTCTCCTAAGATATAGGTTTGAATGACCATGGTCCATTATAGCTTAAATTAAGTTTGGGTACATTTGACTATTGGGAGGCCAATTGATAGAATTTGACTGTTATTAAATAGGAAAAAAATAGGAGAAATATACGAAGGGGGCGGGGTACCGCACCCTTTTTTAAGACTAAAAAATGGCTAGAAAGTTACCAAAAACAGAATTTGCTGCAGCTGTTGCTCAGATTGCTGGGGAAAGAAAAATAGATCCGGAAACGGTTATCGAGTCAGTGCGAAGCGCTTTAGTGGCTGCGTTTAAGAAAGATGCCAGAGATAAAGGGGAAGAGATTGATGAGGAGTCGGAGTACACGGTAAACCTTGATTCTGAGTCTGGAGAGGCAAAAATATATCTGGTTGAGGGAAAGAAAAAAAAGGATGTTACTCCTCCCGGATTTGGCAGAATTGCTACTCAAACAGCCAAACAGGTAATTATTCAGAAGATTCGAGAAGCAGAAAAGGAGGCTATTTTTGAACAGTATGAGTCTAGAATTGGTACTTTACTGATGGGATCTATATTAAGAGTTGATCCTCAAAAAGTGGTGATTGGAATTGGTAAGGCCGAAGCGATTATGCCTAAAAGAGAACAGGTTCGAGGAGAAGAGTACTATCCTACTCAGAAAATGTCTTTTTATCTTAAAGAAATTGCAGAAGAAGATGGATATAGAGAGATTATTCTTTCTAGACGTGACCCCAACCTAGTAGTTGAGCTTTTCAGACGAGAAGTTCCAGAGGTTTCTATGGGCGGGGTAGAAATTAAAAGTATTGCTAGGAAAGCGGGGCAGAGAACAAAAGTGGCGGTTGCTTCTTCCCAACCAGGGATAGATCCGGTCGGTTCTTGTGTCGGCCAAAAAGGTGTTAGGGTTCAAAAAGTAATTGAAGGATTAGGCGAAGAAAAGGTTGATATTATTTTATATAACGAAGATCCGGCTCAGTTTATTATTTCTGCCCTTTCTCCGGCAGAAGGCACAAAGGTTTCCAAGATAGATAAAGAGAAAAAACAGGTAGTTGTTACCGTTCCTGAAGATCAGTTAGCTTTAGCAATTGGTTCCGGTGGAGAGAATGTCCATTCCGCAAGTGAACTTACCGGATATGAGATAAAAGTAATTGGTGAGGAAGGGGTAGAAACTGTGAAAAAGAAAAAAAAGCAGGAAAAATAAGATGGAAGATTCGTTTCTGTTTAATTCGGTTTTTGAAAATAACTATGACAAAGAAAGACAAGACAACTGGTTTGGGAAAGACAAGACCACCGATCGTTACTGTGATGGGTCATATCGATCATGGCAAAACCACTCTTCTTGACAAAATTCGTCAAACTAAAGTTCAGTCCCGCGAATCAGGAGGGATAACTCAACACATTGGCGCTTATCAGGTTTCTTTCAAAACAAAGGATGGCAGTAGTGAGGCGGTTACTTTTATTGATACTCCCGGCCATGCCGCTTTTGCTAAAATGCGGGCTCGGGGAGCACAAATTACTGATCTGGTGTTGCTGGTTGTTGCTGCTGATGATGGGGTTAAAACCCAAACTAAAGAGTCGGTGGATCACATTAGGTCGGCCGGAGTGCCTTTTATTGTGGTTATTAACAAAATTGATGTTCCTAACGCTTCGGTGGACAAGGTTAAGGGTCAGTTGGCCGAGATTGATCTGGTTCCTGAAGATTATGGAGGAAAAATTACCACCATTTCTGTTTCTGCCAAAACTGGCAAAGGAATAAATGATTTGTTGGAAATGATTGTTTTGATGGGAAAGCTTGAAAATTTATCTGCTGACCCGAATGGAGATTTAGCGGCGGTAGTAATAGAGTCTTGTCTAGACCATAAAAAGGGTGCTTTGGCAACGGTACTGGTTAAAAACGGTACTTTAAAGGTCGGTGATGATATTTGGGTAGAAGACCAGAAAATCAAAGTAAAGGCTCTTTTTGATGATAATAAAAAACCCATTAGGCAGGCAGGACCTTCTTTTCCTGTTGAGATTCTTGGATTTAAGCAAGCGCCAGCGGTTGGTGTTTTGATTTCCTGCCGATCACATACAAAAGAAAAAAAAGAGGCAAAAAGTGTTGTTGAGTCACAGCCTTTAGATATTTTTGCTGAAAAGAAAAAAGAAATTCCCTTAGTTATTAAAAGTGATGTTGAGGGAACTCTTGAGGCAATAATGGCAAATATTCCCGATGAGGTGAAGATTGTTGGTTCTGGCGCTGGAGATGTTACCGATTCTGATGTTTTTCTGGCTCAGGCCTCTGGAGCGCAGATTTTTTCGTTTAGAGCCAGAGTTTCTGCTCAGATCGAAAAAATAGCCATTGATTCGGGAGTAGCAATTAAAAAATTTGACATAATTTATGATCTTTTTGATGAGATTGAGAGTCAAACTTTAAAGCTAATGGATGAAAAAATTGATCAGGAGGTTTTAGGAAAAGCAAAAATAGTTGCCCAGCTTGAATTTGACGGTAAAATAGTGGCTGGTTGTAAAGTTATAGAGGGTAATATCTATAAGAGAGAAAAGGCCTATTTAATGAGAGAAAGGGAAGTTTTGGGTGATGTAAGAATTGTTTCTTTAAAGCATCTTCAAGAAGATATTATTTCTGCCGGTAAGGGTCAGGAATTTGGGGCGGTTTTAAAGCCTAATTTTGATTTTAAACCAAAAGATGTTTTGGTTTCCTACAGATTACCTAAAAAAGACTGATTTTTGACCTATATTATGATATAATGCGTCACTTATGAATACAAATCAAAATTTTAGCGAAGTCCAAAATTTGATTTCTTCTAACAGCCGATTTTCGGTATTGATAGCCGAGCCAACAGCAGATATGTTAGCGGCTGGTCTGTCTTTGGCGCTTAGTTTGCAGAGTGCCGGCAAAGAAGTGTCTGTTTTCAGTTCTCGTCAACCTCAGGCTGAGGTTCCGGGAATTGTTGGTGTTGAAAAAATACAGACAGAGTTGGCAGAAAAAGATATGGTGATTGCTCTTAACTATCCTCTTGAAAAAATTGACAAGGTGTCTTCTAGTGAGGACAACAGTCGTTTAAATTTGATCGTTAAGGTAAAACCAGAAGGCGAACCGATTAGAAAAGATCAGATCGAAATTATTCCTCCTCAAAAACCAGCCCAAACAGGGTTTGTTATTGGCGATGAGACTTTTATTAACGGAGCTGATAAACTTTTATCTTCCGGAAACTGGGTGAGAATAGCTTCTGACGGGCAGCAAAAGCCGTGGGCAGCAGTCAGTTTTTCCAATCAAGAGACGTCTTGTTCTGAGTTAGTAGCAAGAATGATTCAAGGAATTGGTTTGCCGATGGATCGCGATATTGCTAAAAATTTGTTTTTAGGAATTAAGATGGCCACCAACTCTTTTGAAGTAGTTAATAGCTATCATGCTTTTGAAGTAGCCGCCCTTTGTTTTAAGGTTTTTCAAAACAAAGAAGGTATGTCTTTTCAAGCGCCAGCAGCTTCTGAACAGATACCGATTGTTGAAGTAGAGAGTAAAGAAGGATCAATAGGAGGGGGATCTAGTCTTCCCAGCCCAAAGATTTTTAAAGGGGCTACCACTCCAAGAGTCTAGCCTGCCTCTTGTATTCTTAATTCCCTTTATGTAAAATCGGTTGTTAACCAGCAAGGCTGGTGTGTTTTTGTGTATATTTTGAAAAAAAAATGGCATTAGATAAGAAGATAAAAGACGAAATTATTAAAAAATTTGCTCAAGCAGGAAACGACACTGGATCTCCTGAGATTCAGGTAGCCTTGCTTACAGAGGAAATCAGCAGACTTAAAGGTCATCTTGATGATCATGGTCATGATGCAACTGCAAAACGAGGATTGCTTGCAAAGATTGCTAAAAGAAGAAGGTTAATGCGTTATCTTTCTCTTCATAATCCAGATAGACACAGTAAATTAGTCAAGTCTGTGGCTCTTTCTAAGTAGAGGGCGATTGTTAAAAAATTAAGGAGGAATAGGATGAGTTTGGATCAAAAAAAGCTTCAGAAGGAGCTTTCAATTGGAGGAAAAGAAGTAAGGGTTGTTGTTAATAAACTTGCCCCCCAGGCAAATGGATCAATAATGGTTAGTTGTGGGGGAACAACTTTGCTGGCAACAATTGTTTGTTCTTCTCCTAGAGATGACCTTGATTATTTTCCCCTTCAGGTAGAGTATGTCGAAAGACTTTATGCAGGAGGGTTGATTAAAGGAAGCCGATGGGTAAAAAGAGAAGGTAGGCCTTCTGATGAGGCGATTTTAACTGCCAGGATGGTAGATAGATCAATAAGACCTTTATTTCCTGATGGATTTAAACATGAGGTTCAGTTAGTAATAACTGTTCTTTCTGTTGATTTGGAAAATGATCCTTCCCCTTTGGCAGTATTTGCCGCTTCTGCCGTTTTGCATCTTTCCGATATTCCTTGGGATGGTCCGATTGGAGCTGTAAAAGTAGGCCTGAGAGATGGTCAATGTCTGATTAATCCTACCGAAGAGGAGAAAAAAACTTCCAGTCTTGATCTTCTTGTTTCTGCTGGTCGCCAAGGCGTGGTGATGCTTGAGGCAGGGGCAAACCAGGTGAAAGAAGATATATTTTTAAAGGCAGTTGAATTTGGTGTTGCTGAAAGCTTGAAAATAATTAAGCTTTTTGAGGACTTGAGAAAAGAGGTTGGTAAGGAAAAAATTTCCTTTGTTTTTTCTGGTCCGGATGCAGAGACTATGGAAATAGTAAAAAAGACCTGTGGAAGCAAACTTAAGGATTTAGTTGCTAAACAAAGCAAAAAGAGCGGCAAAGAAGAAGTTAATAGCGTTTTTGATGAAATTAATCTGATTGCAGAAGAGGCAAAGATTGTTCTTGGAGACTGTGTAAAAGGATTGATGGTAAAAGAAGCGGTCAGTAAAATTTTTAAGAAGATGTTAAAGGCGGAAATATTATCTGGCAAAAGAGCTGATGGAAGAGGGATTGAAGAACTTCGAATAATTAATAGTGAAGTTGGAGTTTTGCCAAGAACTCATGGTTCGGCTATTTTTGAACGAGGGAAAACTCAAGTTTTGACAGTAGCCACGCTGGGAGCTCCATCCTTAAAAATGTTAATTGAAGGTCCTGAAGGAGAAGAGGAAAAAAGATATATGCATCATTATTCAATGCCTCCTTATGCGACTGGACAGACGGGCAAAATGTTTGGGCCAGGAAGAAGAGAGATTGGTCATGGGGCTTTGGCAGAGAAAGCTTTAATTCCGGTTTTGCCATCGGAGGATGATTTTCCTTATACAATTAGACTGGTTTCTGAGGTAATGTCTTCAAATGGCTCTACCTCAATGGCTAGTATCTGCGGATCAACTCTTTCCCTTATGGATGCGGGCGTCCCGATTACTGCTCCGGTAGCAGGAATTTCTATCGGTATGGTTGAGGAGGGAGACAAAAGAGTTTTACTTACCGATATTGCCGGAATTGAAGATTTTAATGGCGATATGGATTTTAAGGTTGCTGGAACAAGACAAGGAATTACTGCCGTTCAAGTAGATATAAAAACTAACGGTTTAAAACCTGAAGTTGTTGTTGGGGCAGTAAAGCAGGCGAAAATTATTCGTGAACAAATATTGGATAGAATTGAAGAAGTTATTGCAAAACCAAGGGAAGAGACATCTAAATATGCTCCTAAGATTTCTACCCTTCATATTCCTGTTGAGAAAATTGGCGAACTTATCGGTCCAGGAGGAAGAGTTATTAAAAAGATTATCGAAGAAACCGGTTGCGAAGTTGAGGTCCAGGATGATGGCCGAGTCAATATTACTGGAACAGACACTGAGGCTGTTTCCAAAGCGGTGGTTCGTGTAGAAATGACTGTTAAAGAGCCAGAGCCGGGCGAGGAGTACGAGGGGGAGGTTAAAAGAATTGAGTCTTTCGGAATATTTGTCGAGGTTCTTCCCGGAAAAGATGGATTGGTTCATGTATCCAAAATTGGTACCGGGTTTATTAGGGACATTAATACATTATTTAAACTTGGCCAAAAGGTTAAAGTTAGAGTAAGTGAAATTGACGATCAGGGTCGAGTAAACCTTTCTCTTGTCGACAAGATTGAAATTCCCGCTTCTCCCAAAGAAAAAAGGAGCTGGTAAAGATCAGCAGCCTGGGTTTTTTCAGTGCTGAAAAAGACTTTCCAAATTCAGGAAAAAAGGATATATTGTAATTATGATAAAAAGCGAGCTTTTAGAAAAAGAAATCACTCAGCTTACCAAACTTATCGACTCTTCATCACTTCCTGTTGAATTAAGAGAAAAAGCAACAAAAATGGTTGATCAGTTGCGACTAAGTTGGGAGATGGGTAACTTTATTGACAACATCGAGAAGGTTAAGGCCTATATTGGTTGGATTTCCGAGCTTCCCTGGGAAAAGGATACAAAAGACATTTTGGATTTGGCTCATGCAAAGCAGGTCTTAGACGAGAATCACCACGGACTGGATCAGGTAAAGACCAGAATTCTTGAATATCTTTCGGTAATGATTCTCAAAGAGCAGCGAAAGGAAAAAGAAACAATAAGAGCGCCAATTTTATGTTTTGTGGGTTTGGTGGGAACAGGAAAAACAACTATTGCCCGTTCTATCGCTGATGCAATGGGAAGAAAGTTTATTAGAATTCCTTTTGGAGGATTGGGAGATCCTTTATATCTTCGTGGCCAGTCGAGAATTCATTCTGAGTCGGAGCCGGGTCAGATAATTAAAGGTCTTTTTCAAACAGGGTCGAAAAATCCGGTTATTCTTTTGGATGAGATTGACAGAGTTGCTGATAAGGCATTAAATACCATCATGGGTGTTTTGGTTGAGCTTTTGGATCCGGAGCAGAATTCTCGTTTTACCGATTATTATATCGACTATCCTTTTAATCTTTCTTCAGCTTTGTTTATCGCCACTGCCAATAATACCAGAAGGATTGCCACTGCTGTTTTGGATAGATTGGAGCCTATTCAGATGCCTTCTTATAATGATGAAGAAAAGATTGTTATTGGAAAAAAATATCTTTTCCCTAGGGCTTTAGTGGAGGCGGGACTCTCAGAAAATGATCTTTCTATTGACGATAACTGCTGGCCTCAAATTGTCAGACCATTAGGTTTTGACGCTGGAGTGAGGACACTCAAAAGAAACATTGAGGGGGTTTGTCGTAAAGTAGCTCGGTTAATTGTTGAGGGCAAGGAAAGTAGTTTTCGAATAACTCAGACAAATATTGGTGAGTTTTTGCCTAGGTGGTAGCTTGTTGGCTTGTTTATAAATTTTAGAAAGTAGTATTTTATGGATAAATTAAGAATTTTGTCTTTGGGGGCGTTTAGTACCGTCACTCAAAACATGTTTGTGTACCATTATCTTCCAAACGGAAGAGAAGAAAATGGTCAAATTTTAATTGTTGATGTTGGAGTGGGATTTCCGGAAGGCGATATGCCGGGAGTTGATTTGATTATTCCCGACTTTTCCTATGTTATTAAGAGAAAAGACCAGGTAGTAGGAGTGTTAATTACCCATGGTCATGAGGATCATATCGGCGCCTTGCCGTTATTTTTGACTCAGTTTAAAAAACCGATTTCAATTTGGGCGCCAAAGCTTGCTTCGGCGATGATAAATGAAAAATTGGGCGAATTTGGAGTTAAGACCAGCTTGCGAAGTTTTAAAGAAGGGGATCGGATTTCGATGGGCAGGTTTAATATCGAGCCGATGAGGGTAACTCACTCCATCCCTGACAGTTTTCATTTTTTGTTTAAAACCCCAGTGGGCAATTTCTATCATGGATCTGATTTTAAGTTTGATTTAACTCCAATTGATGATAAACCGCCGGAGTTTGACAAGATTACTCAAGCGGGAAACCAAGGAATTATCGCCATGCTTACCGATTGTTTGGGAGCGGAGCATCCCGGCTTTTCTCCTTCTGAGATTGAGCTTGCTGACATGCTTGATGGTCAGATTAAAAAAGCTAAGGGTCGGGTTTTTGTTACTGCGATTTCTTCGAATATCTATCGTTGGCAGCAGGTAATTTCTGCGTCTATTAAATACAACCGTAAAGTTGCTATTATTGGGATGTCAATAAACAGGGTTGTTAAAATTGCCAGAGAGTTGGGTTATCTTGATTTTAATAATAATCATTTTATTGATCAGTCAAAGATGAAAAACTTTCCTGACAGTAACATGACTGTTTTAGTTGCTGGCAGCTTAGGTCAGGCAGGGTCTTCCTTGGAAAAAATAATTTCAGGAAAACACCGAATAAAGATAAAGCCAACCGACAAGGTAATATTTTCTTCTCCGGATTATATTCCAGGGACAACCTCAGCAATTTATCGCCATATTGACACACTTTCTCAGCAAGGGGTTGATGTCGTTTATGGAGAGCTTGAGGGAAGACTTCATGTTTCAGGGCATGCTCATCAACAGGAGCTGGCCTTGTTAGTACGAATGGTTAAGCCAAAAAACATTGTTCCTATTGGAGGCAACTATCGACACATGAGACAGTACGTTTCTCTTATTAAACTGATGGGCCTTGACTCGAAAAAGGTGATTATTCCTAAAGAGGACCAGGTACTGGTTTTTGATAAAGGCGGTTTGACTAATGAAAAGCTGGAAAACCCAACAAAAAGAGTCTTGGTTGATGGTTTTGGAGTTGGTGATGTTGGTCATACTGTTTTAAGAGACCGTCATGTGTTAGCAAAGGATGGAATGGTGGTAGTTGTTTTCTCTATTGACGAAAAGGAAAACTTATTGGGTAAACCTACGGTTGTTAGTCGAGGATTTGTTTATGTGAAAGAGAGCCGTGAGTTTATCAAAGCGCTTGAAGAAGCGGCAAGGCAGGCTTTTATTGATTCAAAGAAAAAAGCATCCAGTATGCAGGTGGTTAAGCAAACAGTCCAAGGAAAGATTGAAGAGCTGGTTTACAAGGAAACCGGCCGACAGCCGATGGTTATTCCAGTGGTTATTGAGGTTTAACTCTTATGACTAGAAAAAGAAGAAAACGCACCAGTGTTAAAAAACAATCTTTTAAGTTAAAGCTTAAAAGAGGAACCATTTTTTCGATTGCTTCTGTTTTGCTTATCGGTCTGGGGCTATTGGTTGTTTTTTCTTTTTTAAAAGAGGGTTATATTTTTACTTCAGTTAATCAGATTTTTGTTGAGTGGCTAGGATTTGTTTCGTTATTTTTACCCTTTTTACTTATTAGTGCTGGTTTGATGTTTTCAAGGTTTAAAACTCCTTTAAGAGAGGTGAATGTTTCTTTGGGAATGGTTTTATTTTTTCTCTCTTTGCTTGGGCTGGGAAAGACGGGAAGGATTGGGATGTGGATTTGGGATAAGGTCGAGTTTTTAATTACTCCGGTTGGAGCGTTTATTATATTTTTACTCGGAGCGGTTATTGGACTGGTGGTTTTGTTTAACACCTCCATAGATCAGCTATTTATATTTGTAGCAAGTGTTTTAAAAACCATTAAAAAATATATAATTAGCGGCAAAAAGAAAGAAAAGAAAATAGAGCCAATTTTTGTGTCTGACGGTAAAAAAGGGAATTTGTCCGAAAAACCTTCTCCCTCTGTTTCTGTTCCTCTATCTTTAGGACAAGCCCAGGCGTCTAAAAATCAGTTGGATGGAGAAAAAGGGCAGATGAGTGATGATCTTTTAATATCCAGTTCTCCTTTAAATAAGAAAATAGTTTGGAAAAAACCACCCTTGGAGCTTTTGGAAGAGAGCGGCAAGATAAACGCTGATCGTGGCAACGTCAAAGAAAATGCGCAGAAAATTGAAAAAACTCTTGACTCATTTGGAATAGTTGCTAGGGTGGCAGAGATTAACATGGGTCCGGCAGTTACCCAGTATGCTCTTGAGGTATCGTTGGGAACAAAACTTTCAAAAATTACCAATTTAGCTAATGATCTTGCTTTATCTTTAGCGGCTCCGACCGGACAGATTAGAATTGAGGCTCCGATTCCTGGTCGATCTATGGTTGGAATTGAGGTTCCAAATAAAGCTTCCGAAGGGGTGACTTTGAAAAAAATGCTCAGCTCGGATGTTATGATTGAGGATGATTCTAGGCTGGCAGTTCCTTTAGGATTAGATGTATCTGGTGAGGCGATTGCTACCGACATTAAAAAAATGCCTCATGTTCTTATAGCTGGACAAACAGGTTCAGGAAAGAGCGTTTTGCTTAATTCCTGGATTTGTTCATTTTTGTTCAGAGCTACTCCCGATGAGGTTAGACTTATTTTGGTTGATCCAAAAAGAGTAGAAATGGTTCCATATAATGGTATTCCTCATCTTTTAACTCCGGTTATTCATGAGCCGAAAAAAGTGATTTCTTCTTTTAAATGGGCAATAAATGAAATGGATCGCCGCTATAAGTTGTTTGCTGAAGTTGGGGTAAGAAATATTGACGGATACAATGAGATGGCTGGTTTTCAATCATTGCCTAATATCCTTATCATTATCGATGAACTGGCCGATTTGATGCTTTTTGCTCCGGCAGAGATTGAAGATAGTGTTTGCAGAATTGCTCAGATGGCCAGGGCAACAGGAATTCATCTTATTTTGGCAACCCAAAGACCTTCGGTGGATGTTTTGACAGGACTTATTAAAGCCAATATTCCCACTAGAATTTCTTTTGCGGTTTCCAGCATGATCGATTCGAGAGTAATTTTAGATACTCCCGGAGCAGAAAAATTATTGGGAAGAGGAGACATGCTTTATATTCCTCCTGATCAAGCAAAACCGGTTAGAATTCAAGGTCCTTTCATTTCTGACCAAGAGATCGGTAGACTGACCGAGTTTTTGAAAAACCAGGGAGAGGCTGCTTACGATGAGAAAGTAGTTACTCAGCCGGTTCCAGTTTTTGGGTCAAAATCAATGATGATTGATGGGGAGGAAAGAGATGAGATTTTTGCCCAGGCGGCAAAGCTGGTGGTTGATGCTAAAAAAGCCTCTGCTTCTTTAATGCAGCGCCGTCTTAAGGTGGGTTATGCCAGAGCGGCTCGCATTCTTGACCAGTTGGAGGTAGCGGGTATTGTTGGCCCTTCGGAAGGTTCAAAGGCAAGAGAAGTTTTGGTGGAGTCTCTTCCTGAAGAGATAGATCAAGGTTAAGGAAATTAGAGATGAAAACTGCAGCTGAGATTTTAAAAAAAGCCAGGCTAGAGCGAAGAATTGATCTACAAGAGGTGTCTGACAAAACAAAAATTCCTCTAAAGTACTTGAGGGTAATCGAGTCTGGTCAGTACCAGTTATTGCCTGGGGAAAGCTATGCTAGGCTCTATATTAGAAGCTACGGAGAGTTTTTGGGATTGTCCGGAGACGATTGCATTTCTTTTTTTAGAAGAGATTTGGGAGTAAGCCAGCCTAAAAGGCTAAAATTAGGAAATAGACAGTCTTTTGCCGGAGATATTAAAAAAACAGCAAAAAGAGTTGTTGAAAAAATTAGCCTAGATCCCAACAGAGCAAAAATATTGGGACTGGGGACAATATTTTTTTTATTGATAGGATATCTTTTTTATCAATATTTATCTTATAACTCTCCTCCGGAGTTGAAATATGAAGTTGGCTGTCAGAAAAAAGGTGATCAGTTTTGGGTGGTGATAGAAGGTAAAACAGATCCAGAGAGTGCAATAATAATCGACAACATTCCTGTTGAAGTTGATAGTAATGGAGATTTTAGCGAACAACTCCTTTTTGTTTCTGGAAAAAAGTCCATCAGTATAAAGGCTCAAAGCCCGCTGGGAAAGATTTACGAAACGGAAAAGGAAATTAATTGTCAATAGTCGACCTTGACATTTTGGGAATATCTTTTTAAAGTTATCTATGGATATAGTTCAGATTGTTCTTATTATTTCGATAGTTGCCTTAACGGTGGTTTTTATCGCTATTGGCATTTGGCTTATTTTGTTTTTAAAAGAGATTAGAAATGTTGTTAAAAAGGTTAATGATACTGCCGAGGAGATTACTTCTTTTACAGCAAAACTAAATGAACCAGGAGCGCTTTTTTCCGGGATCGTTGAAGGGTTGAGAAATAGTGTAGAAATTGTTAGTTTAATTAAAAGCTTTGTTGGCAAAGATGAAAAAAGATCAAAAAAGTGATAATGGCAATATTGGCGGAGTGCTAGTAGGTGCTCTTGTTGGTTTTGCCGTTGGTTTGTTTCTGAAAGAAGAAGACAGAAACAAAATAGTAAACTTTTTAGGAGCAAAAACAAAAATAGTTGCCAATGAAGGTAAAGCCCTAATTCAAAACACTGTTGCTAAAAATATTTCGGCCAAAAAAGAGGATAAGGCTCCTGCTAAAAAAAGATTATTTTCAAAAAGAAAGTAATCTTTTTTCTTATTCTTCTTCTTGCTGAGGGTTTTCCTCAGTGGTTGGTGTCGGTGCAGCTGTTGGGGCAAACCCGCTTGGCACTACTGGTTCTTGTGTTTGCTCTGGGGGCTGTTCTGGCGCTACCGGTGTTTCTGCTGGCTCCTGCGGCTGGGGTGTAATCGGTTCTGATGCAGGTGGCGTGGTTGGCTCCGGCGCCGCTACTGGTTCTTGCGGGGAAGGAACAGTGTTGGGAGCAGCTGGCTGGTCTGTCGGTTGGGTAACATCTACTGGTTGATCGGTGGTCTGTTGATCATCAGCTGATTTTGTGTAATCGTCATTCATTTTCACTCCTTTTGATTAAACTTTTAATTGTTATCATGATAACTAAATTATATTTTAAAATCAAGACTTTAATTTGTTAATCGAAAGTCTCTTATATATAATTGGGTATGAAAATTAAAACTGCCAGAGAGTTAAAAAAAGCATACGTTTCCTTTTTTGAAAAAAAAGGTCATCGGGAAATTCCTTCTGCTTCCTTACTGCCAGAAGGAGATTCTTCAACTCTTTTTATTTCTGCCGGAATGCATCCCTTGGTCCCTTATCTTTTAGGAGAGGAGCATCCTTTGGGAAAAAGGCTGGTTGACGTTCAAGAATGTGTCAGAACTGGGGATATTGAAGAGGTGGGAAATAAATTTCACCACACTTGGTTTGAGATGCTTGGCAACTGGTCTTTAGGGGATTATTTTAAAGAGCAGTCAATTAGCTGGAGCCTTGAATTTTTAACGGAAGTTTTAGGGCTTAATAAAGAGAAAATATCGGTTACCTGTTTTGCTGGCGATAACGATGTGCCGCGCGATACAAAGTCAGCCAAAGTATGGGAGTCTTTAGGAATTCCTTCGTCAAGAATTTACTTTTTCGATAAAAAGGAAAACTGGTGGGGTCTAGAGACCGGCCCTTGCGGTCCGGACTCAGAAATTTTTTATGATACAGGCAAGAAGGGCTGTAGTGATAATTGCAATCCTAGTTGTAGTTGCGGCAAATATATTGAAATCTGGAACAATGTTTTTATAGAGTATGATAAAAAGAAAAATGGTTTGTTTGTTCCATTAAAACAAAAAAATGTTGATACCGGTATGGGGGTGGAAAGGACTTTGGCAGTAATTTTAGGAAACGACGACCATTATCAATCGCCGACCTGGCAGCCAATTGTTAAGGTTTTGGAGAAACTTTCGGGAGTTTCTTATCAAGAGAAAAAAAATAAAAAAATGATCAGGATAATCGCCGACCATGTTAGAGCTGGGGTTTTTATCGTTGCTGACGGTGTTGTTCCGGGGAACAAGGAAGAAAGCTATATTTTGCGTCGGTTGATAAGAAGGAGTATTCGTCAAGGAAAACTTCTTGGAATCAAAGGTGATTTTATATCAAAAGTGGCCAAAGCGGTTTTAGAAAACAGGGACAGTTTGGCGGGAGAGTATCCAGAGCTAGGCAGTAGCGAGAAGATTTTGTCCGTTCTTTCTGAGGAAGAGGCGAGATTTTCTCATAGTTTAACAACCGGTCTTTCAAAACTTGAAGGCTTGCTAGTTGGGCTTGGTAAGAAAAAAGAAAAGGTTTTGTCGGGTAAAGATGCTTTTTATCTTTATGAAACTTTTGGTTTCCCTTTTGAGCTTATTAAAGAGGAGGTTAAAAGTCAAGGTTTTTGCGTTGATAAGGATGAGTTTTTAGAGAAGCAGAAAGAACATCAAGAAAAATCAAGAAAGGCGTCTTTGGGAAGGTTTAAAGGGGGAATGTCGGGCAGATCTAAAAAGGAAATTGCCTATCATACTGCGACTCATCTTTTACATCGGACGCTTATTGCTGTTTTGGGAGATCATGTTTCTCAGGTGGGGTCGGCAATTACTATCGAAAAAATGAGATTTGACTTTACTCATTTTGACCCATTGACTAACAAAGAAATCAGGGCTGTTGAAATATTAGTTAATAAAAAGATCGAAGAAAACCTGCCAGTTAAAATGGAAATGATGAGTTTTAAACAAAGTCAGGAAAAAGGAGCAATCGCCTTTTTTTCTGACAGGTATCCGGAAATGGTTAAGGTTTATTCCATTGGTGATTTTTCCTGTGAGGTATGCGGTGGTCCTCATGTAAAATTAACGGGGGTTTTGGGAGAATTTAAGATAGTCAAACAGGAGGGCTGTGGTAGTGGCAAGAGGCGGATTTATGCTAAACTGGAAATGGAATGACGACAACCGGCTCTTCATCGTTTCTAGTGCTGATGGTAGTTGCCAGTGACAAGCTGGTAAATAGTATTCTCTATTCTTACAATCCTCAAAAAAACGGTGGGTTAGGGGTTGTTTGTGTTGGTGAATCTCAAAAATGGGACGCTGACAAAGAGGATGATTTTGAAACTGTAGTAGTAAACTCTACCGATGTTTGTCTTTCTAAAATCGATGTCAAGCAGAGGAGGGATATATCTAAGCTTATTTTCATGGTTTCTCCCTTTTGGACGATAAATAGCGAGAAAATTATTGATTCCAAACAGGAGCTTTTAAGAGAAATTTGTCATCGCTATAATCTTAAGCCTAGTGGTTTTATTGTTGACGATGAAGCGATGATTCGTCATTATGCTTCTGAAGACGGATCACTGCCTAGTTTTATCTCAATATTTTCTGGCCCGGGAGAATTAAGAATTTCTTTGATTCATCTCGGCAAGGTTAGGGGCAGAATTAAGCTGAATATTGATGGGCAGTTAACGGCTCAAAAGGTGAAGGAAGGTCTTTCCCAGCTGGATTTTGATGGAGTAATGCCTCCGCAAATTTCTATTTGGGGAGAGGTGGAAGATGATTTTGAGCAGCAGATGAACAACTATCCATGGGTGGAAAAACAGGGAGATCTTTTTCTTCACCTTCCTGAGGTAGTCATTCTTTCTTGGGCAGAGGCAGCCAGAGCTTATAGTACAATAATTAACGATCGGCTGACTGAAGAGAATGGAGAAGAAAATAGGTTAAAACCAGTTGTCGAAAAGGAGTCTGAAAGCGAAAAAAGTCTTCCCTTTGGTTTTTCTAGTCAGGACGCCTTTAATCAAGAGGCAGAGATTAATTTAGATTCGGAACCGATGATGAAAGTTACCCAAGAAGCAATACGAGAGCCAATAATCAGTAATTATGAAAATATGACTTCAGAAATAATCACTGACGGAAAAACAGACAACCGGTCGATTGGAAATATAAAAAGGAGGCTGTTTTTTAGCTCATTATTGTCGAAAATCAAATTTGGTGGATTTGCCAAATTTAGACCTACTCTTCTAAAAAAACTAAAAACAAAATTATTTTTGCTGTTGGGTTTGGGCCTAGCTGGTTTTATTGGTTTTAATTTATTTTTATCAAAAACCAACATTGATATATATGTAACTCCCCAAACAGTAGAAGAATCGCTGGCGGTAGAGTTGAAAAAAGGAGGCTTTTTATCTGTTTCTGAAAAAACGATTCCTACAGATATTGTTACTGCCGAAAAAGAGGATGGTGGTTCAGTAATCGCGACAGGAATTAAGCTTATTGGTGAAAGGGCGTCCGGAAAAGTGACTGTTTACAATCGAACCGACAAGCAGGCAACTTTTGAGAAAGGAACCATTATTAGCAGTCTAGGCGCTCTGGAGTTTTCTTTGGAAGAGGGGATTAAGGTTGCTTCAAAAACCCCCGACTTAGTTAGTGGGGTTGATCGATGGGGAGAAGCTGAAGCGGCGGTAATGGCTGTTGATATTGGCGGTGACTATAATCTTGCAAAAGAAACAAGCTTTATTATTAAGGGAGAGCCGGAAAGCTCGTATTTAGCGAAAAATAAAAGCAGTTTTTCGGGAGGGACAAGCCGTGAGGTGCTGGCAGTATCAAAAGATGATTTTAATAGTTTGAAAAAAGAGCTTTCTTTGAAAATGGAAGATGATATTAAGGCTGAACTTCTTTCTCAAATTTCTGACGATGATAGAATGATTGAGGAAACATTAGTGGTAGAAATTGCTTCGTTTGACACCAATAAAAACATTGGCGATGAGGGGGATGTTTTAGAAGGGTCTTTGAAGATTAGCGCTTCAGTTCTGGTTTTTTCTAAAAACGATATTGATATTTTTGCTCAAGAGATTTTGCGGGAAAAACTGGACTCTGGCTTAAAGATAAATCCAGAGTCTTTTAAATTCAGTTTTGTTCCAAAAAGCTCCAAGGACGGTACCTGGGAGGGGGATTTGGAGGTTAATGGAAAGGCTTATCCCAACATCGATGTTGAGGGGATTAAAGGAGCAATTAGGGGTAAAAGAAAGGAGATTGCCGATGAAAAAATTAAGTCTTTGCCTCGGGTGTACGATTTTCAGATCAGCACTTGGCCAAAGCTTTTTAATTTTTGGCCCTTGACTTCCCTTTCTCCAGGCAACATTCTGATTAATATTAAGGAATGATATGAGCCTATACAGTTATGTTAAAAAAGAGGAGCCGGATCAGGTTGAAATATTCTTTGGAAAATTGAGCTGGTTTTTAAAGAAAAAAGCTGTTAAAAAAACTGCCTCTTCGCTTTTGGTAGTTTTTGGTCTTTTTCTTATTGGTAGCGGCGTTTTGCCGATTATCAGTTACCAGATTAGATATGCTCCTGATTTTGTAAAGATTCATAGTCCGGTTCCTGATCAGGAAAGATCGTTTCTTTTCGGAGCTTCTCGAGCCCAAGCAGAAGAGAATAAACAGGATTATACTCTGGTTTCTTCCTGGTTTGCTGATCAACCATCTGTTTTTGATTCAACCGATAATGGTCTGGTTTATTACAATCTTTCTATCCCCAAGCTTAAGATAGATCGGGCAGTGGTTCATATAGGTGGCGATGATCTTAAAAAGTGGCTTATCCATTATCCGGAAACTGCTTTTCCTGGTCAATTCGGCAATACGGTTATTTTCGGTCATTCTGTTTTGCCTCAGTTTTTTGATACTGATAACTATCTGACGATTTTTTCAACTCTTTACAGGCTTCGTGTAGATGACGAGGTTTATCTTTTTTACGACGGAGTCGAGTATCGCTATGGGGTTGAAAAACTTTTTGAGGTTGCTCCAAGTGACCTTTCCGTGCTGGAACAAAGATTTGATGGTAAGTTTTTAACAATGATTACCTGCACTCCCCCCGGGACTTATCTGAGAAGATTAGTGGTTAGAGCTAGGCTGGTAGACCATTAAATCATGAAAATACTTTCTCTAGATTATGGTGAAAAAAGAATTGGGGCGGCGATCGGATTAAGTGGTGTTATTAATACATTGCCGGTTATTACTGGGACCGAATTGGAATCCATAAAAAAAATACAAGATGTTTGTGTAGAAGAAAAGATAAATCTGGTCTTGTTAGGGATTTCGGAGGGAAAAACAGCTCAAAAAACAAAAAAATTTGCTCAAAAGCTTTCCGGTATAGTAAAATTACCTGTGGAGTTAGTTGATGAAACTCTGACAACTTGGGAGGCAAAAGAGATTATTTCTAGCCAAGGAGAAAGGGTTAAAAAACCGGTTGATTCGATTTCGGCAGCGTTAATATTGGAACGTTTTTTATTATTAAAAAGAAAGGAGGTGGTTAATGTTTAAGAACGTTATTGCTCCTATTCAGGCCTGGTTGATTTCTCAAAATAGGTGTGTTGGTTGTGGGTTGCCATTGGAAAAAGGTAAAAAAGAGAAAGGCAAGAATGGACAGGAAAGAGTAACTTGCAAGTGCGGACGAATTTTTATTTTTGACAAGAAAATCAAAAAGCATCGTCGAGCTCTTTTTGAGGAGGTTTAGCTGGTGGCTAAAAAAAAATCATTTAAAACATCATTATTTATCCTGTTTTTAGTGGTTGGAGTTAGTTTCTGTCTTTTTTATCTCTGGGTGACTTCTCCGGTGACCAGTAACGGTCAGGAAAAAGTATTTGTTGTTAATCGTGGCGAACCTACCAGAACAATTGCTGTTCGGTTAAAAAAAGAAGGGCTGGTAAAAAGCAGTTATCTATTCATTGTCGAAACTTATCGGTTGGGATTAATGGGCAAAATTCAAGCAGGATCATTTAGATTAAGCCAGACAATGAGTACTGACCAGATTGTCAAGAGTCTAACTAGCGGTAAATTAGATCAGTGGCTGACGGTGGTGGAAGGACTAAGAAGGGAGGAAATTGCCAGTGTAGTGGAGAAAGAATTGGGTATTAAAGGGTCCGATTTTTTACTTGCCAGCTTGGGAAAAGAAGGTAGTCTTTTCCCCGATAGCTATCTGGTGCCGGTTGGTAGTTCGGCAAAAAAAGTGGTCGAGATGATGTTGACAAATTTTGATAAAAAAGTTGCGAAAATCCAAAAAGGAAATGAGCTGGATGATTTTTCTTTTGATCAGTTGATAGTTGTTGCTTCACTGGTAGAAAGGGAAGCAAAGACTGACAATGATCGTCAGCTGGTTGCTGGGATTATTAAAAAAAGATTAAACAACGATTGGGCCCTGCAAATTGATGCTTCTTCTCAATATGTCAAGGCCAACAGTGTTTGCGAGGGGAGGATTGATTGTCAGTGGTGGCCCTTTGTCGGATCAGTTGATTTGAAGATTGATTCTCCGTACAATACCTATCTTAATAAAGGACTTCCTCCTCAGCCGATTTGCAATCCCTCTCTTTCTTCTCTTGAGGCGGTGGCTAATTCGATCAATTCGGAATACTGGTTCTATCTTTCAGATCTTTCTGGAAAAATTCACTTTTCCACAACCTATGAGGAGCATCAATCTAATATTGATAAGTATTTATTTTGAGAAAGCGAAAAACAAAGCCGAGACCGCAAGGTCGTGGGTTTATAATTGACAATTACCAAAATCGTGTTAGAATATTAACTTAAAGCAAATAGCGGACTTTTGTCCGCGATATTTTTTTGGCTGTTTTTACCCAATGCCTGGCTCAAAAAGAATATTTTTAGGAAAAAATTTACAACTACCGCCTGTCGAAAGTTTAACCTTAGTGCAAAAGGAGTCTTGGGATTGGTTTTTAAACAATGGACTTAAGGAGATTTTTCAGTCAATTTCTCCAGTTGACGATTATACTGGTGCTAATTGGCGAGTTGAATTGGGTGATATTGCTGTCGGTGAGCCGATAATTACCCCACTTAAGGCTAAACTTAAAGGAGTTTCTTACTGCGCTCCACTAACTATTCAGGTAAAGCTGATCAATAAAAGAACAAAGGTTGAAAAAACCGAAGAAGTATTTGTAATTAATATTCCCACAATTACTGAGGAGGGAACCTTTATTATTGGAGGCATTGAAAGAGGAGTGGTTAATCAGCTGGTTCGTTCTCCTGGAATTTATTTTACTTCTGAAGACGAGCCTGTCACGGGCAAAAAACTATTTCATGCAGAGATTCGTCCTTTAAGAGGTTCTTGGCTGGAGTTTTTTGTTGGTAGAAAAAATACTGTTTATGCTCGAATAGATCGTCGTAGGAAGTTTCCTGCCACTGTTCTTCTTAGGGCTTTGGGTATTGAGAGCGATAAGGTTTTGAGAAGGGAATTTTCTGATTTTATTGATCCTACCCTAGAAATTGATTCTACTAGAAATAGTCAGGAAGCCTTACTGGAATTTTATCGAAAACTTCGACCGGGAGAGCCTTTAGTTTTAGAAAACGCCACCAATCTTTTTAAGACGTCTTTTTTCGACATTCACTCTTATGAGATCGGCAGAGTTGGTCGCTACAAGGCAAATCGTCGGTTGGGTCTTGATCTGCCCGATAAAGATCCGAAAAATTGGGTTTTGACGCCTCAAGATATAATTAAAACAGTTAAGTATTTAATTGATCTTCAAAAAGGTGATGAAACAAAATTAGATGATATTGATCACTTGGGGAATCGTCGATTGCGAAGAGTGGGAGAGATTATCACTCAGTCAGTGCTTAGAAGGTCGGTTGCCAGATTTGAAAGAGCAATAAAAGAGAGAATGAGTCTTATTAGTACCGAAGATAAAATCAAACCCTCTCAGATGGTTAATTTTCAACCGGTAGTGGCAGGAATTAACTCATTTTTTAAAACCTCTCAGTTATCGGCAATTTTAGATCAAACTAATCCGTTGGCTGAGTTGGACATACTAAGAAAAGTAACTGTGATTGGTCCAGGCGGACTGACCAGGGAAAGAGCCACTTTTTCAATTCGAGATATTCATTCTTCTCAGTATGGTCGCATCTGTCCGATTAAATCACCTGAAGGAATGAATATTGGCTTGGTTACCTATCTGGCTATATATAGTCGGGTTAATGATTATGGGTTTTTGGAGACTCCTTTCCGAAAAACCAAGTTAATTAAGCAAAAAGGAAAACAAAAGGTGAAAATTACCGATGAGGTTGTATATCTTTCCGCTGATGATGAAATGGACTACTATATTACCTATGCTGGCGTTGTGACTGATAAAAACAATTTTATCACAGCTGAGAGAGTTTCGGTTCGTTATCAGGGAGAGTTTACCGAGGCTCCAGTTAGCAAAGTACAACTGATTGACTATTCTCCACAGCAGGTTATGGGGATGTCGGCGGCAACGATTCCTTTTGTTGATCATGACGAAGTTAACAGGGCTCTTATGGGTTCAAACATGCAGTGTCAAGCGGTCCCACTTTTGAATCCTGACTCTCCTGTGGTTGGTACAGGAATGGAGGGATTGGTGGTAAGGGCAATGAATCGAATTATTACTGCTCAAGCGGCCGGTAAGGTGGTTTATGTTGACTCTTCAAAGATTGTTGTCAAACCAAATTCTAAAAAAGACATTGTTAATGGAGTAGTTGAGATTAAAAAAGGAGAACATGTTTACAATCTTTTCAAATATCAGCGAACCAGTCCTAACGGAACTTGCTACAATCAAAAACCGGTGGTGGCCATAGGCCAACAGGTTGAAAAGGGAGATTTATTAGCCGATGGACCGGCTACCCAAGGAGGAGAGTTGGCTTTGGGGAAAAATCTGGTTGTTGCTTATGCTTGTATTGAGGGATTGGGATATGAAGATTCGATTCTTGTTTCTGACAGACTAGTAAAAGAGGATTTGTTAACTTCGGTTCAAATTGCTGAATATGAGGCTCAGGTTGTAGATACCAAACTGGGACCAGAAGAGCTTACTCGTGACATACCTGGTGTTTCAGAAGCGGATTTGGCTAGATTAACAGAGGATGGAATGATTTTGATTGGTTCTAAAGTTGGTCCGAGTGATATTTTGGTAGGAAAAGTTGAACCAAAAGGAGAAAAAGAGTTAACAGCCGAGGAAAGACTTTTACGAGCAATTTTTGGAGAAAAGGCAAAAGATGTAAAAGATACCAGCTTAAAAGTTCCTCATGGTGAGGGTGGCACCGTCATTGGTGTTCAAATTTTAGATAGAAGTAAAGGTGACGAGCTTCCTTCTGGGGTTAACAAAATTGTTAAAGTATTAGTTGCTCAACTGAGGAAAGTTCGCGAGGGAGACAAGCTGGCTGGTAGACATGGAAATAAAGGGGTAATTGGTAGAATTTTGCCTGTTTATGATATGCCTCGTCTTCCCGATGGAACTCCCATTGATGTGGTAATTTCTCCTTTGTCGGTTATTGCCAGAATGAATCTTGGTCAGATTTTGGAGGTTCATTTGGGAATGGCAGGAATAAAATTAGGAGAAAAGTATGCTGTTCCTTCTTTCGAAAATATTTCTGAAGAGACAATTATTAGTCTGATTAAAAAAGCAGGCTTGCCGGTTTCGGGTAAGTTTGTTTTGTATGATGGCAAAAGCGGAGAGCCTTATGATCAGGAAGTAGCTGTTGGTGTTGGTTATATAACCAAGCTTCATCATATGGCTGAAGATAAGGTTCACGCCAGATCTACAGGACCTTATTCCTTAGTTACTCAACAACCCTTAGGAGGAAAGACAAGAATGGGTGGTCAGAGGTTGGGAGAAATGGAGGTTTGGGCATTGGAAGCTCACCGAGCCTCTCATGTTTTACAGGAAATGTTGACGATAAAATCGGATGATATTGAGGGAAGAGCTAAGGCTTTTCAGGCGATTATTAAAGGTCAAGAAATTCCCGAACCCACCTTGCCGGAATCCTTTAAGGTTTTGGTTAAAGAGCTTGCCGGGTTAGGTCTTAAGGTCTATCCAACAGGGGTAGTGATGAAGGAGGAAACTACTGATGAGTGATAATCTGTTTAACAAAAACGTTGTTGACTTTAAGGGTTTAAGAATTAAGTTGTTTTCTCCTGAAGAAATTTTGGAGACCTCTTATGGTGAGGTAACTAAGCCGGAAACGATAAATTATCGAACCTGGCGTCCGGAAAAAGACGGTCTTTTTTGCGAGCGGATATTTGGGCCTATAAAAGACTGGGAATGTTATTGTGGAAAATACAAAAAAATAAGGTTTAGGGGAGTTATTTGTGATAAATGTGGTGTTGAGGTAACTCATTCCAAGGTTCGTCGAGAAAGAATGGGCCATATTGTTTTAGCCGTTCCAGTGGTTCATATTTGGTTTTTGAAAAATCATCCTCTTCCATTGTCAGCAGTTTTGGGAATTCCTCAAAAAGAGCTCGAAGCGGTGATATATTTTGCTAGATATTTAGTAATCGATATTGATAAAAGCGCGGTTAAACCGGCGATTAAAACACTTAAACAAGGAGTTAAAGAAAAAACTGATGAGTTAAAAGAGCAGACAGGGGAAAGACTAAAAGAGTATTTCAGCCAAGAGAAAGGCGAAAAGGAAAATTTGGCTAAAAAGATTAAAAACAAGGATCAGCTTTTAATTGCTCAAAAAGAAATTGAGGTTAGCTACCGACAGAAAAAGAAAAAGGCTGAAGAGGAGCAGCAAGTAGAGAAAAAGAAGATTGAGCAGTTACATCAATTGCTTCAAGATAAAATTAAGAAAGCCAAGCCCTTATCAACTTTATCCGAGGAAGAGCTTTTCTATCTTTCTCAATTTAATGCCGACAACTTTTTAGAATTAGGGATGGGTAGTGAAGCAATTTTGGAAATTATTAAGAGAATGGATTTAAAAAAGTTAATCAAGACGGTTAGAGCTCAGATAGAGAAAACGTCCAGTCATCAAAAAAAGAAGAAATTAACTCAGAAATTAAGACTACTTAAAGGGTTTATTAAATCAGACACTGAGCCGTCTCAGATGGTTTTGAAAGTTTTGCCGGTTATTCCGCCTGACTTGCGGCCAATGGTTCAGTTAACTGGAGGAAGATTTGCCACTTCAGATCTTAACGATCTTTACAGGAGGGTGATTAATAGAAACAATCGGTTAAAAAGACTAATTGGGCTGGGAGCGCCGGATATTATTCTTAGAAATGAAAAAAGAATGCTTCAAGAAGCAGTGGATGTCTTAATTGACGCTACTAAAGGAGCTAAAAGAAGAGCATCTATTGGTAGAAGAGTTCCTCGATCTTTGTCCGACCTACTTAAGGGCAAAAAAGGGAGATTTAGGAAAAACCTGCTAGGTAAAAGAGTAGATTATTCTGGGCGAAGTGTTATTGTGGTTGGTCCTGAGTTGAAATTAAATGAGTGTGGCCTGCCAAAAGACATTGCTTTAGAAATTTTTAGGCCGTATATTTTGCGAGAATTGATGCTTAGAGGAACAGCTCCTAATATTAAAAGCGCTAAAACACTGCTTGATCACAAAATACCCGAAACTTATGATATTTTAGATGAGGTTGTGAAGGACAACTATATTTTGCTAAATCGTGCCCCCACCTTACATAAACTTTCAATTCAGGCATTCAAACCTGTTTTGGTTGACGGTTTGGCAATCAGGCTTCATCCCTGCGTTTGTTCTGGATTTAATGCTGATTTTGATGGAGATCAGATGGGAGTTTTATTGCCTTTGTCTAAGGAGGCTCAAAAAGAGTCAAGAAAGCTTATGCTTGCTACCAAAAATGTCTTGAAACCATCAGATGGCAGTCCGGTAAATGTTCCTGGAAAAGAAATGGCAGTAGGATGTTACTATGCGACCTCGATAAGAGAAAGTGACCTTGGTCTTTTAGGGAAAGACCAAAAGGAAGCCTTAAAATTAGTTCGGGTATTTTCAACTTACGACGAGGTTGAATATTATTACGATGTTGGTGAAATTAAGACAAGAGAGCTTATTGGAGTTAAGGATGAGGGTGGTAAATGGATGCTAACAACTGCCGGAAGAGTTGTTTTTAATAAATTCCTTCCTGAAGACTTTGAGTTTATCAACGAGTCTGTTAATAGTAAAGTCATTAAGGATTTATTGACACGTGTTTATAAAAATTTAAATTTGAAAGAATATGTAAAATTAATCGACAAAGTAAAAGATTTCGGATTTAGAGAAATGACCAAATCAGGAATCTCTTTAGCTATAACTGACTGTGGACAATCAGACCAAAAACCGCAGATTATTGCCGAATCAAATGCGCGCGTTGCAGAAATTGAGGAGAACTATAACGAGGGGTTAATTACTAAGCAGGAAAAAGAAAGCTTGAGTCGGGATGTTTGGCTTGAAACAACAGAAAAAATTGCCTCAATTATTTGGAGCTCTTTAAGCGTTGACGCTCCGATTAAATTAATGAGTGATGCAGGAGCGAAGCGGGTTAGCAGAGATCAGATTAAGCAAATTTCCGGAATGAGGGGTCTGGTTGTTGATCCTTTAGGTAGAATTGTTCCTTTGCCGACTAAATCTAACTTTAGAGAAGGTCTTTCAGTATTTGAGTATGTTACCGGAGCAAGGGGGTCTAGAAAAGGATTGACTGATACTGCTTTGAAAACTGCTGATGCTGGTTATCTGACTCGAAGACTGGTGGATGCTGCTCATGGAGCTTTGGTAAGAGAAGAAGATTGTAAAACTAAAGATGGGATAGTAATTGAAAACCAAGGAGAAAGAAAAGATAATTTTGGATTAAGGATCATTGGCAGAGTTCTTGCCAAACCAGTCAAAAATCCAAAAACAGGTAAAGTTGTATTTAAGAAAGGTGAACTTCTTAATGAAGAGATGACTACAAAGGTTGTTGCATTGGGAGTTTTTGAGGTGATAGTAAGGTCACCGCTTATCTGTAAAACAAAATACGGCATTTGCGCTAAATGTTACGGTTGGGATTTGTCTGACCGACAAATGATAAAAGTTGGCTCTCCGGCAGGAATTATTGCTGCTCAATCAATCGGTGAGCCAGGAACTCAGCTTACCTTAAGAACAAAACATTCGGGAGGAGTTATTGGCTTGGACGTTACCCAAGGGTTGCCGCGAGTTCAGGAGCTTTTCGAGGTGCGAACCCCAAAAGGACTTTCGTCATTGGGGGATATTGCTGGGACGATAAACATTAAAGAAAAGACTGATGGTTGGCAAGTGAAGATATTTGGAAAGGAAAAGGGCAAAGAGATTGTTTCTGAGTATAATATTCCCCTATCCAGCCAACTTTTAGTTAAGGAAGGAGAGGAAATTAGCAAAGGAACTCAGCTTGCTAGCGGCACTTTGGATATCAGAGAGATTGCCAGTGTTAGAGGTATTTCTCAAGCACAAAGATATCTTTTAGAAGAGGTTCAAAAAGTTTATGAATCTCAGGGAATTAGTATTCATGACAAGCATTTTGAGGTAATAATCAGAGAGATGAGCATCAAGATTAGAATAACTAGTAGTGGCGATACTGAGTTTTTGGCAGGTTCTCATATTGAGGAACCAGCTTTTATTGAGGAAAACAAGAGGGTTGCAAAGGAAAAAGGCAAGCCAGCGACTGGTAAACAGGTAATCCTGGGAATTACTCAGGCAGCCTTAAGCACGACTTCTTGGCTGTCGGCAGCCTCATTCCAAGAAACCACTAATGTTTTAACAGAAGCGGCGATTTTAGGAAAAGAAGACCGGTTGATAGGTTTGAAGGAAAATGTTATCATTGGTCGCTTAATTCCAATTAGCCCAGATAGAGCCAAGATTGAGTAAAGGAAAACTTATGCCTACATTTAATCAACTAATTCGAAAAGGTCGCAGTAAGGTTAAAAACAAAATTAAAAGCCCTGCATTGCGAGGGAGTTTTAATAGTGTTAAAAATCGAATGGTGGTTAGTGTAAATCCGCAAAAGCGAGGCGTAGTAACAATGATAAAGACTATGCCGCCTAAAAAGCCTCATTCGGCAATGAGAAAAGTAGCTAAGGTTAGGCTTTCTAACAAGAGAGAAATGACGGTATATATTCCTGGTATTGGTCATAATATTGCAGAACATGCGGTAGTTATGGTTCGCGGCGGGAAAGTGAGAGATTTGCCGGGAGTTCGCTACCACATTATTAGAGGCAAATATGACGCAGAGGCAGTGATGGGAAGAAAGCAGTCAAGAAGTAAATATGGTGTCAAAAAAGATGGAGTTAAAGAATCAATCGAGGCTTCTGCTCCGGCAGCAGAGTAGTATAAAAAAATGAGCAGAAAAGGGAACATAAAAAAAAGACCCTCTCTTCCAGATCCAATTTATAAAAATATATTAGTAAGCAGGCTTATTAACAAGGTGATGGTCAATGGCAAAAAAACCATTGCTCAAAAACATGTATATAGTGCGTTTGATTTAATTGAAAAGAAACTTAAAAAGGACCCCCTTGAAGTTTTTTTATCAACAGTAGATAATGTTCGTCCTCGTGTTGAGGTAAGGTCAAGAAGAGTTGGAGGAGCAACATATCAGGTGCCCTCTTTAGTTAGAGGTCAACGTCAAGAAACTTTAGCTATTCGTTGGATGGTGTCTGCGGCAAGAACTCGTTCAAATTCGGAGTTTCATAATTTTTTTGAAAAATTAGCGACAGAGATTATTGAGGGTTACAGTCGGGGTGGCGGAGCGATGGCAAAAAAAGAAGAGATTGAAAAGATAGCTGAAGCAAACACAGCGTTTTCCCATCTTCGCTGGTAAAATAGTTAAAAATATTTTTCACACTTATTTTAATAAGTAGATATAATAATGGCTAATCAAATCATAGTAACAAAAGATAGAAACATGCCGATGGAAAAGGTGAGAAATATTGGTATTATTGCTCACATTGATGCCGGCAAGACAACTACTACTGAAAGGATTCTTTTCTATACGGGAAAGTCTTATAAAGTAGGCAGTATTGATGAAGGAACTACAGTTACTGATTGGATGGATCAGGAGCGCGAACGTGGAATTACTATCGTATCAGCGGCAATTACTACTTTTTGGAAAGAGTATCGTCTAAATGTAATTGACACCCCGGGTCATGTTGATTTTACAGCTGAGGTGGAAAGATCGTTAAGGGTTTTAGACGGAGCAATTATGGTTTTTGATGCTGAAGAAGGGGTTCAGGCTCAATCGGAAACGGTTTGGCATCAGGCTGATAAATATCGGGTGCCAAGGCTAGTTTTTGTCAATAAAATGGATAAAATTGGCGCTGATTTTGAAAACACCGTATCGATGATTAACGATAGATTTGGCACTAAGCTGGCAATTATGACAATTCCAGTTGGAAAAGAACACGATTTTAAAGGAATAATCTCTGTTATCGATCAAAAAATGCTTATTTGGGATAAGGATGAACTGGGAGTTGAATATACTGTGAGCGAAGTTCCTGAAGAATATAGGCAACAGTTGAAAGAAAAAAGACAACGGTTGGTGGAAAATATTTGCACTTATGATGAGAGCCTAATGGAGAGATTTTTAAATGATGAAGAGATTGAAGTTGAAGAACTTAAAGTGGGTTTGAGAAAGGCGGTTATCGCTAACCAGTTGGTGCCGATTTATTGCGGAGCTGCTTGGAGAAACAAATGCATTCAGCCGGTTTTGGATGGGGTGATTGATTTTCTTCCTTCGCCTTTAGATATTCCTTCGGCAAAGGGAATAAATCCAAAAACTGAAAAAGAAGAAGAGAGATTTGCGGATAAGAAAGCTCCTTTTTCTGCTTTGCTCTTTAAAGTTCAAACAGATCCTCATGTGGGTAGGCTTAGCTATTTAAGAATATATTCAGGAACGCTAAAGTCAGGATCAAGCATCTTGAACGCGACCAAGTCAAAAAATGAAAGAATAGGTCGGTTGTTGTTGATGCATGCCGATAAAAAAGAAGGAATCGAAGAGGCTTATGCTGGAGAGATTATAGCTGTTATTGGCTTAAGAGAGTCAACTACCGGTCATACTTTATGCGATTCTGCCAATCCAATAGTCTATGAGTCAATAAGTTTTCCAGAGCCGGTAATTTCTTTGGCGATCGAACCAAAAACTAAAACCGATCAGGAAAAACTTGGCCAATCTTTGAATAAATTGGCCGAAGAAGATCCTACCTTTGTGACTAAGGTAGATCATGAGACTGGTCAGACAATTATCGCCGGGATGGGAGAACTTCATCTTGAGATTTTGGTAGAAAGAATGCGACGAGAGTTTGGTGTTGATGTTGTAGTTGGCAAGCCTCAAGTGGCTTTCAGAGAAACAGTGACCACAACTGAAAATGGAGAAGGAAAATATATTCGTCAAACCGGTGGTCGTGGTCAGTATGGACACTGTTTGATTAGAATAGAACCCAAAGAAAGAGGCAGCGGATTTGAATTTGTTTCAGAAATTAGAGGGGCAGCAATTCCAGCAGTATATATTCCTGCTATCGAAAAAGGTGTCGTTGAAGCGATGGAAAAAGGGATTGTAGCTGGTTTTCCATTTGTTGACTTAAAAGTGGCCGTTTATGATGGAAGTTATCACGATGTTGATTCTTCTGATATGGCCTTTAAAATTGCTGGCTCAATGGCTTTTCAAAATACGGCCAAAAAGGCTAATCCTACCCTGCTTGAACCTATTATGAAGCTGGAGGTTTCTGTTCCTGAAGAATATTTAGGAACAGTTATTGGCGATCTTTCTGGGAGAAGAGCTCAAATTTTAGGAACAGAGTCTCGAGGTCAGATGAGGGTAGTTAATGCTAAGGTTCCTCTTGCAGAGGTTCGCGGGTATGCTACAATAATAAGGAGCCTTACTCAAGGTAGGGGTTCTTTTTATATGGAACCTTCTCATTATCAGGAGGTGCCTAGAAATGTTCAGGACGAGATTATTGCAAATAAGAGTAAGTAATGTTAAAATTTCTACGTTTAAAATTTAAAGGAGGCAATTATGGCAGATAGTAAAAAATACGATCGAAGTAAGCCGCACGTTAATGTTGGTACCATTGGTCACGTTGATCATGGTAAAACCACATTGACAGCAGCAATATTAAAAACTCTTTCTAAAAAGGGTCAGGCTACGGAGAAGTCTTACGCTGACATTGCTAAGGGTGGAGCAGTTCGAGACGCAAGCAAGATTCTTACTATTGCTGTTGCTCATGTCGAGTATGAGACAGACAAGAGACATTATGCTCATATCGATTGTCCCGGACACGCCGATTATATCAAAAACATGATTACCGGTGCCGCCCAAATGGATGGTGGTATTTTGGTAGTTTCTGCTGCCGACGGACCAATGCCTCAGACAAGAGAGCATGTATTACTGGCAGGACAGGTGAATGTTCCATCAATGGTGGTTTTTCTTAATAAGGTTGACCTAGTTGATGATCCTGAGTTTTTAGATCTGGTAGAAATGGAAATTCGAGATCTATTAAAAAAGTACGATTTTCCCGGTGATAAAATTCCAATAATTCGCGGTTCGGCTTTGAAGGCAATGGATGGAGATGCCGAAGGAGAGAAATCAATTACGGATCTAATGACAGCAATTGATGACTATATTCCAACTCCTGAGAGAGATTTAGACAAACCTTTCATGATGCCAGTAGAGGATGTTTTTTCTATTAAGGGAAGAGGAACAGTTGCTACCGGTAAAATTGACAGAGGGATAGTCAAAGTTGGAGAAGAGATTGAAATTATTGGACTTAGAGACACTAGAAAAACAGTTGTTACCGGAGTTGAGATGTTCCATAAACATTTAGACGAAGGCCAGGCTGGCGACAATGTCGGAATTCTTCTTCGAGGAATTGAAAAAGACGACATTGATCGAGGAATGGTTTTGGCAAAGCCTGGAAGCATTACTCCTCATACAGAATTTAAAGCAGAGGTTTATGTTCTTAAAAAGGAAGAGGGAGGCAGACATACTCCGTTTTTTTCAGGATACAGGCCACAAATTTATGTCAGAACGACTGATGTTACTGGCGAGATTAAATTGGCTGAGGGAGTAGAGATGATTATGCCTGGTGACAATGCAAATATTGACGTAAAGTTGATAAAACCAGTAGCTATGGAGAAAGGAATGAAGTTTGCAATCAGAGAAGGCGGATTGACGGTTGGAGCAGGAGTGGTTACCGAAATTACAAAATAATTTCAGCTTTAAACCGGTACAGCCATTGAAGGATTGAACTTGAGGGTATCAATGTATAAAAATAAAATTAGAGTACGTTTAAAATCTTATGATCATCGGATTATCGATGAAGCAGCAGCGAAAATTATCGATGCGGTGGTAATTAGCGGGGCCAGCATTGTTGGTCCGATTCCGTTGCCAACAAGGCGAAAGCTTTTTGTGGTTAATACCAGTCCCCATGTTGATGAGGATGCGCGAGAGCATTTTGAGGTATTGATTCACAAAAGAGTTATTGATATCATAGATGCCAATCCTAGAGTAATTGATGGTTTGCAACATTTGGATCTCCCCTCAGGAATTGAGGTTGAGGTAAAAATGTAGTTATTTTTTAATTTAGCATGACCGGTTTTGCAGATTGCAAAGTCATATAGTTTTTTATTTTAAGCAAATAAAATTAAAAGGGGCCGGTCCCGGTCTCTTTTTTTTTGTTAATAAAGAGTAAAGATGATAACTAAATTGTTAGCTCAAAAATTAAGAATGGAACAAAAATTCGATCAGGAAGGATGTCTTGTTCCATTGACGGTTTTAAAGGCCCCTTGCGGGGTAGTTTTTCAGATCAAAACTAGCGAAACCGATGGTTACTGTGCTGTTCAAGTTGGAGTTGGAGAGAAAAAAGAAACCGGAAAATCACTAGAAGGTAGAGTTAAAAAAGCAGGAGTTAAAAAAAGCCCCGCTTTTTTTTATGAGTGCTCTATTAATGAGAAAGAGGTTGGTGATTACAAGCTTGGGCAAGAGATTAAACCGACCTTGGTTTTACAACCCGGAGACAGAGTAAATGCTCAAGGATCGAGTAAAGGACGAGGTTTTTCAGGAGCAATTAAACGCTGGGGATTTCAAAGTCAGCCTAAAACTCACGGCCAGTCAGATAGAGAAAGAGCTCCTGGATCAATAGGATCACAAACTCCAGGAAGAGTGTTTAAAGGGAAAAAGATGCCTGGTCATTTCGGAAATACAAAAATTACTGTTAAAAACCTGCCTGTTTATAAAATTGATAGTGATAGTCAAGAAATTTGGATAAAAGGATCAGTTCCAGGAGCGATAAAAAGCTGGGTTTTGCTTATAAAGACATCATTAAAGAATAAAAAAGTTACTCTTTTAGAGAACCCTTCTGGGGGAGATTGATAATGGCAAGCAGGAATGATCAAAATAGACTGGTAATAAACGTATACGAACTTAGCGGTGAAAAGTCCGGCCAACTATTTGTTTCTGGAGATATCTTTGCTGTTAAGAAAAACCCTGATCTGGTTGCTCAGGCAGTGAGAGTATATCTTTCAAACCAGAGAAAGGCTCATCCTCGTGTTAAGTCTCGAGGAGAAGTAGTTGGTTCAACTAGGAAAATTTGGAAACAAAAAGGGACAGGTAAGGCCCGTCACGGAGATCTTAAGGCTCCGATTTTTGTCGGCGGCGGTATTGCTCATGGTCCTACAGGCAAAGAGAATTGGAAATTAAAATTTAGTAAAAAAATGAAGAAAAAGGCCTTATTCTCTGTTTTAACAGAACAGTTTGATTCTAAAAGAATTTGTGCTGTTTCTAATATCACTAAAATCAAACCTAAAACAAAAAAAGCAGAACTTCTACTAAACAAATTAAGGAAAAGCGAGAAAAATTTATCGGAGTCCAAAAAAGTTTTGGTTGTTGTTGAAAAACATACAGACCAGGTAAAAAGGGCTTTTGGAAATTTATCTGGCAAGGGAGTTATTGTTAGCCGTTTTGTCGATCTTAATCCTTATTTGGTTTTGAATAGTAATTATTTAATTTTTGATAAAAAAGTATTGGAGATTGAAAAATGAGTAGCTCATGGGTTATTATAAAGCCTGTTTTGACGGAAAAGACTTTGCAGTTACAAACACAAGGAGTGTGGACTTTTTTTGTTCACAAAAGTGCAAACAAGCATCAAATTGCCGATGCAGTTAAAGAATATTTAGGGGTAACTCCTGTAAGGGTTCGAGTTATTAGAGTTAAGCCTAAGGCGAAAATGATATGGCGTCATCGACGCAAAGTAACTTTGTCGGCATACAAAAAGGCTTTAGTAACTTTAAAATCGGGTGAAAAAATCAAACAGCTGGTTATTAAAGAAAAATAAATGAATAAACAAGTTTGTTTCCAGCGAAATAAAAAAATTAAACATCTGCTTAAAACTAAAAAGAAAAAAAGTGGTCGTGGCTTTGGTGGACGGGTCAGTGTTCGTCACCAGGGCGGTGAACAGAAAAGATTTATTAGGAAGATTGATTGGGCCAGATCAAAAAAGAATATTATCGGCATAGTTGAGGGAATTGAGTATGATCCCAACAGAACTGCTAATTTAGCTTTAATAGTATATCCAGATGGAGAAAGGCGCTATATTTTAGCACCGGAAAAGATCTCTATCGGTGATAAGGTAGTTTCAAAAGTAAAGGCATCGATAAAGCCGGGCAATGCGATGAAGTTAAAAAATATTCCTGCTGGAGTACCAATACACAACTTAGAGATTTTTCCTGGTAAAGGCGGTCAGATGGCTAGAAGCGCTGGGTCGATGGTTTTTATTCAAAGTATTGAGAAAAATGGGGTGGTAGTGAAAATGCCTTCAGGAGAGATGAGGCTTTTTTCTCCTGAGTGCATGGCAACAATTGGACAGATTTCCAATTCGGAGTGGTCCTCTCATAAATACACTAAAGCTGGTCAAAAAAGGCTCAGAGGGGTTAGACCTACAGTTCGTGGAGTTGTCCAAAATCCTTCTTCTCATCCTCATGGTGGAGGAGAGGGTAAGTCTGGAATTGGAATGAAGGCTCCGAAAACTCCTTGGGGTAAAAGAACATTAGGAGTTAGGACCAGAAAAAAGAAAAAGTATTCAAATAGATTAATAATTAAGCGAAGAAAGTAAAAAAATGGGAAGATCATTAAAAAAAGGACCTTATATAGACAAAAAACTGCTTAAAAAGGTTGTAGCTCAGAACAAGGGAGGCAAAAAGGAGCCGATAAAGACCTGGGCTAGGGCTAGTCAGATTTCGCCTGAATTTGTTGGTCATAGTTTTATGATTCATAATGGAAGAAAATTCATCAGTCTTTTTGTTACTGAGGAAATGGTAGGCCATCGTTTGGGTGAATTTTCTCTAACAAGAACGTTTAGAGGTCACGGGAGAGTGGTTAAAAGAGTGATTGAGAAAACATAAAAAATGGCAAAAGACAAAAAGCCAATTGATAAGGCAGGAGTAGAGATAGTAGTTTATGCTAAACATTTGCGAATTTCACCTCGAAAATTGCGACTGATAGCTGACGGAATGACAAAGCTTTCACTAGAGGTAGCTGAAAGAAACCTTTCGGTTGCTAGCCAAAAAGGGGCAAGAATTATGCTTAAGGTTCTAAAAGGAGTGATTGCTAACGCGGTTAATAATTCTGGACTTGATAGAGGAACATTGAAATTTAAAAAGATTACTGTTGATGAGGCTCCGGGAATGGTCAGAAGAGATCGATTTCATGGGGCTAGGTTTAACAGTGGACTGATTAAAAGAAGGCGATCACATCTAAAAATTATTATTATTGGTCAAAAAAAAGATAAATAATGGGACAAAAAACACATCCAATTGCATTTAGGTTAAGTGATAATAAGGCACCAGCTAGCTGGTCTTCTCGTTGGTTTTCCAGTAAGGATAAGTATCCGGAAATGATAAAAGAAGACCTTGAGATTAGAAAGTTCCTTGAAAATCGTCTATATATGGCTGGACTTATGCTGGTTCAGATAGAAAGACTAACCAAAAAGATTAGGGTTACCCTGTTTGTCGGACGTCCGGGTCTGGTTATAGGACGGGGCGGTAAGGGGCTTGAAGAGATAAAAAAATCTCTTTGTAAAATAGTATCTGTTGCCAGTCCGGAAAAAAATTTGGAAATTGAAGTCGAAGAGGTTAAAAATCAGGATCTGTCGGCCAAATTGGTCGGTCAGCGGATAGTCTATCAGTTAGAAAAAAGAGTTCCCTTTAGGAAAGTGGTTAATAAGGCGCTAGAGCGAGTAATGATGTCGGGGGCGGTTGGAGTAAAAATAGTCATCAAGGGAAGAATTAATGGAGCCGAGATTGCCAGAAGCGAGACTTTTTCAGCAGGAAGGGTTTCTTTAAGTACCATTCGTGCAGATATTGACTATGCGGAAATTCCCGCTTTAACAAAATCAGGGTATATAGGGATAAAGGTTTACATTAATCGAGGAGAGAGGTAGAATATGCAGCCCAAGAAAACTAAGTATCGAAAACAATTTAGAGGCAGAATGAAGGGATCCAGTATATCGGGGTCTCGCCTTGAGTTTGGAGATTTTGGTCTCAAGAGTTTGGGTAGGGGTTGGTTTAAGGATAATCAGATCGAGGCGGCCAGAAAGGCAATTACTCATTTTACAAAGAGAAATGCCCGGCTTTGGATTAAGGTATTTCCTGATAAACCAATTACTAAAAAGTCCCCTGGATCACCTATGGGAGCAGGTAAGGGCGATATCGATACCCATGTGGCTGTTGTTAAACCTGGAAGAATACTGTTTGAAGTTAGTGGTGTTTCGGAGGAAATTGCAGTTGGAGCTTTAAAAAGAGCTTCCTATAAACTATCATTTCCGACTAAAATTGTAAAAAGAAATAAATAATGAATAAAAAAAATAAAGATAGTTTGCGAGCAAAATCTATTTCACAGCTAGAGGAGGAGTTGTTAGCTAAAGAAAAAAATCTGTTAGAAGCGAAAATTAAGCTGGTAAAAAGACAGCTTAAAAATACCAACCTGCCTCGACTTCTTAGAGCGGAAATTGCAGTTATTAGAACAATTATTAATGAAAAATTAATGACAAAGAAAGACAATAATGGCAGTCAAAAGTAAAAAAAAGCTGATTAAAAAATTTACTGGCAAGGTTGTTTCTGACAAGATGGATAAAACAGTGGTGGTTGAGATAACCCGTCGACTACCTCATCCAAAATACCGAAAGGTAGTTGTCAGTAAAAGTAAGCTTTATGCTGATAATCAACTTAAGGCAAAGATAGGCGATGTGGTTGAAATTAAAGAAACAAAACCGATAAGCAAGTTAAAAAGATTTGCTGTTATAAAAATAGTTAGCAAGTAATTAAAGACAAAAATGGTTCAGTTAAGATCAATATTAAAGTCAGCCGATAATACTGGAGCAAAAAAACTGATGGTAATTCAGGTTATGGGTGGCTGGAAAAGACATAGCGGACTCATGGGTGATGTTGTTCACGTAGTAGTTAAAGAAGCCGCTCCAGATGGAACGGTTAAAAAAAGTGACAAAGTAAAGGCTGTTCTAGTAAGAACCAGAAAAGAATCGCATCGCAAAGACGGGTCATATATTAGATTTGACGATAATGCTGCAGTTATAATTGACGATCAAGGCAACCCAAGGGGGACAAGAATTTTTGGACCTGTCTCTAGAGAGGTAAAAGAAGCAGGATTTAATAAAATTGCTTCAATGGCAAAAGAGCTTATTTAATATGGCACAAAATACTAAGAAAATTACTATTAAAAAGATAAAAAAAGGCGACAAAGTATATATTCGTTCTGGTAAAGATCGCGGCCAGCAGGGAGAAGTTAAAAAAATAATCAGAAGTAAGGGGAAGGTGATTGTAGCCGGGATAAATAAAGTTAAAAAACACATTAAAGCTCAAGGTAAGGATAAACCAGGCGGAATTATTGAAAGAGAAGCTCCAGTGGCCATTTCTAAATTGATGGTGATTTGTCCGACATGTAAAAAGCCGGCTAGGGTTGGATTTCAAATTGATAGTCAAAAAAAGAAACAAAGAATATGTAAAAAATGCAAAGGATTAATTGATGGAGGTAAATAAAAAATGCTTATAGAAAAATACAAGAAAGAAATTATTCCTGCTTTGAAAAAAGAATTGGCGATAGACAATTTAATGGCAGTTCCAAAAGTAGACAAGGTAATTGTAAATATGGGGATAGCCGAAGCTAAAGATGACCGTTCATTGATTGACCTTTTTTCCAGTGAGCTTGAGGTTATTACTGGTCAGAAACCGGTTGCTTGTTCCGCTAAAAAATCCATATCTGGATTTAAGTTGAGAAAGGGTCAGGTTATTGGACTTAAAGTTACTTTAAGAGGAAAAAGAATGTATGATTTCTTGGAAAGATTGTTTAGTTTGGTTTTACCAAGACTGAGGGATTTTAGAGGTCTTTCGCCAAAGAAATTTGATCAGGCAGGCAATTATAGTATTGGTCTTCCAGAACAGACGGTTTTTCCTGAAATAGATATTGATAAAGTCAAAAAGATTAAAAGTTTACAGGTAACAATAGTTACCAACATTAAAGGGGAAAAAGAAGCAATGGCTCTTTTGAAGATGATGGGGTTTCCTTTTTCCAATTGACGCAGGTGTTAAAATATAACTTTAAAAAAGAAACGTCCAATAATGGCTAAAAAATCGAAAATTGTAAGAGAAGAAAAAAAATTAAGATTTAAAAACAGATATCGAAATCGATGTCAGTTGTGTGGCCGGTCAAGAGGTTATATTCGTTTTTTTAGACTTTGTCGGCTTTGTTTTCGAAAACTGGCAAGGGAAGGTGTTTTGCCGGGTGTTAAAAAAGCAAGTTGGTAAATTATGAATAACTATCCATTGGGAGATTTTCTAATCAGAATTAAAAATGGCGGTGCAGTTGATAAAAAGACTGTGGTTGTTCCTTGGTCTAAAAAACTGGAAGAAATTGCAAAAATATTGGTTGACAGCTCGTTATTAAAAAGGTTTGATGTTTCCAAAGAGAAGGCGGCAAAAAAAGAGATCATTGCCGAGTTAGCCTATCACGGTGCAGGCAAACCTCTTTTCAAGGAGATTAAATTCTTTTCTAAACCAGGAAGAAGGTATTATGTTGGTTATAAGGATCTGCCATATACTGGCAGATCAAACGCAATTGTTATTGTTTCTACTTCGCAAGGATTGATGACGGCCAGAAAGGCCCGAAAAAAGAATCTTGGCGGAGAGGTAATAGCGGAGATTTATTAAATGTCGAAAATTGGAAAACAACCGGTTACAATCCCCGAGGGCGTTGAGGTAAAAGTTGAGGGAAAAAAAGTCTCAATCAAGGGGCCTAAAGGAGAAATGCTTTTGCCAATTCCTGGAAGGATTGATGTTAAGGTTGATGTGGCAGAAGTGTTGGTTAGCCGTCGATCAGAGGCAAAGGCAGTAAGATCCTGTCATGGAACGGTTCGCAACCTAATTAACAACGCTGTTATTGGAGTTACTGAGGGATGGTCAAAGTCTTTAGCAATTATTGGTACCGGCTATCGAGCATCTAGAGTGGCAGACAATCTGGTATTAAATGTTGGTTTTGCCAATCCGGTAGAATTCAAAATTCCCGAGGGGACAGAATTTGAGATAGAAGAAACAAAGATTGTTATTAAAGGGATTGACCGTCAGTTAGTTGGTCAAGTGGCGGCGATGATTAAAAAGATCAGAAAACCAGATGCTTATTTAGGAAAAGGGATTCGTTATGAAGGAGAAGAGATTAGGTTAAAGCCTGGTAAGGCAGCTGCTAAAGAATAAATTTATTAATCAAAAAAATGAACAAAAGAACAGCAAAACAAAAAAGAGCGCTTAGGATTAGAAAAGGAATTGCCGTTAGTAGAGGTCGCAAATTAGTGGTTTATCGTTCCAATCGATATGTTTGGGTTCAGTTGGTCGATATGACTACTGGCAAAACTCTTTTTTCTGAGAATAGTCAAAAGCTTGCTAAAAAAGGTGACAAAAAGACAAAAACAGAGGTGGCTTTTATTGTTGGTGAGCAGATTGCCAAAAAAGCAGTTTCTAAAGGGGTTAAAAAAGTAGTTTTTGATAGAGGTAGTTATCGATTTCATGGCCGGGTAAAAGCGGTTGCTGAGGGGGCCAGAAAAGGAGGACTAGAGTTTTAATGAATAATAGAAATAGGCAGAATAATTATATGCAAGGACCAGAAGACGGAATGATAGAGAAGGTGGTTCAGATTAAAAGAGTAAGCAAAAAAACTAAGGGAGGAAATAAAATTTCTTTTACCGCCTTGGTTGTTGTTGGAGACGGAAAAGGAAAGGTTGGTTATTGTTTGGCAAGAGCCAGAGATGTCGCTTCGGCAATTAGAAAAGGAATGAAAAAAGCCCGAGAGAAAATGGTTAGAGTTCCTCTGAGAAACAAGACAATTCCCCATCAGGTTCAGGTAAAATTCAAAGGGGCTCAGGTTTTGTTAAAGCCAGCCAAAACAGGAACAGGATTAATTGCTGGCGGACCAATGAGAATAATTTCCAATGCCGTTGGAATTGAGGATCTGGTCGCCAAGATGATTGGTTCTAAAAATAAAGAAGTTAATGTTCGAGCGACAATTAAAGCTTTTGGATTGTTGGAGGAATAATCATGAATCTTCATAGTTTGGTAAAATCAAAAACTAATCGCTCAGCCAAAAGAGTCGGCAGAGGTTATTCTTCAGGAAAAGGTGGTCATGCTTCGGGTAGGGGCCAGAAAGGCATGAAGGCAAGAAATAAGCCCAAATTGACTTTTTCCGGAACAAAGATCAAAAAATCATGGCTTAAAAGACTGCCTTTATGGAGAGGAAAGGGCAGACTGAAATCTACGCGCAACCCAGTTTCTATCAGGTTGGAACTGCTTGATAGTCATTTTAAGGCCAAACAAACAGTTGATATTAAAAGCTTGGTTGATAAAAAAATTGTTAATAAAAAAGAGGCTTTTTCGAAAGGGGTAAAAATTATTGGTGGAGGAAAAATAACCAAACCGCTTTCTATTAAGCTCCTTTGTGCCAGGTCAGTAAAAGACCAGGTTGAAAAAGCAGGTGGAAGCGTTGATAATGGTAACAAATGACTATTTTTACTAAAACTTTGTCCACATATCTTGAAGCTTTTAAGATCTCTGAGATTAGAAAAAAACTTATTTTCACTCTGGCAATACTGTTTACTTTTCGTTTAATTGCTCATATAACCGTTCCTGGAGTAGATAAAGAGGTATTGAAATCGTTTTTTTCCCAAAATCAATTTTTGGCTTTACTTGATGTTTTTTCTGGAGGCACTTTGGCAAACTTTTCCATTAGTGCTTTAGGGTTAGCCCCATACATTAACGCCTCAATTATGTTTCAACTTTTGGGATTTGTTATTCCTCAGATAAAGGAGCTTAGAAAAGAAGGGGAATATGGTCGGCAAAAACTAGCTCAGTATACTCGCTACACGACTGTGTTTTTGGCGATTTTACAGTCTTTGCAATGTACACTCTTTTAAAAAGTCAGGGAATAATTGATACCCTTTCCGTTGTTCATCTGGCTAGTTTTATAGTCACCATGACTGCCGGAACGATGCTGATGGTTTTTTTGGGAGAACTTATCACTCAGTATGGAGTTGGCAATGGCATCTCTCTTTTAATCTTTTCAGGAATAGTCGCTCGCTATCCGGTCAATATTCTTCAAACAGTTAACATTGCCTCTCAAACCAATGTATTTAACCTGGTTGCTTTTGGCGGGATGGCGATTGGAGTTATTATTGGGATTATTTTTATCGATGAAGCGGTCTTAAGGATTCCAATTCGCTATGCCAGAAGGATGGCGGGGGGAAGGCAGTCTGCGGGGCAAAGCAGTTATCTTCCTTTAAAGGTTAATAGTGCTGGGGTAATGCCGATTATTTTTGCCCTTTCTCTAGTAATGGTTCCTCAAATGATTACTAATTTTGCCTCTCAGTTAACGCTAGAACCCTTTGCATCAATTGGAAAAACCTTAAATCTGTATTTTCAGTCAACTGGGATTGTTTATAATTTGTCATATTTTATTATTGTGGTTTTTTTCACCTATTTTTATACCTCTGTGGTGTTTAACCCCAAAGATGTCTCAGAAGAACTTAGAAAGTCAGGGGGGTTTATTCCTGGAGTAAGGCCTGGTCGGTCGACTAAAGAAAGACTGTCTTTTCTGCTCTCACGGGTAACTATTGTTGGCGCTTTTTTTCTTGGGTTTATAGCAATTTTACCGTCAATTACCCAGGGAATAACCGGTATTTCTACCGTTTCTTTGGGAGGGACGGGAATTTTAATTGTTGTTTCAGTAATTTTAGAAATTAACAGGCTATTAGAGAACCAGGTTCAGACGTATCGTTATCAAAGTTATTTTTAATGATAAAGAACAAAAAATTTAATCTGGTTTTTATCGGGGCATCGGGAAGTGGTAAAGGGACTCAGGCAAAAATAATTGCTAAAGACTATCAAATGGTTCACGTTTCTTCCGGCGATATTCTTCGTCAAGAGGTGGCAAAAAAAACACAGATGGGTAAAAAAATGTCTCAGTATTTAGTTAAGGGTCGGTGGGTTTCTGATGAAATTATTTGCGAAATGATTTTTCCAAGATTAGAAAAAGCTTCATCTCAAGGTTTTATTCTTGACGGTTCTCCCAGAACTGTTGTTCAGGCAGGGTTGATTGATGATTATTTGAAAAAAAGGGGGTTGAGAATTGATCTGGTGATTTTGATTAAGGTTAGACCGGAGGTGGTTTTGGCAAGGAGAGAAAAGGTTGTAGCCGATGGTAAAAAATTTCAGACAGGAAGGAATGATGATAATCCAGAAATTTTCAAAAAAAGGTTTAAGTCTTATATGAAAACAATTAAGCCAATATTGAAATATTACCGCAAAAAAGGAGTTTTGGTTGAAATTGATGGAGAAAGACCGGTTGAAGATATCTATAAAGATATAGTATGTAAACTTGAAAAGATATAATGAGCGACAAAAAACTTCAATCTATGAAAAAAGGAGGCAGGATTTTAGCCAAGGCGATGGCAGAGGCGATTGGTTATATGAAATCAGGAAGAAGTTTATTAGAGATCGAGGAGTTTTTTTGCATAAAACTTGCCAATTTCAGGGCAAAAGCTTCATTTAAAAAGGTGTCTGGTTATTCTTGGGCTACCTGTATAAATTTAAATAACGGCGTAGTCCATGGTATTCCTGACAATACTCGAATTTCCCAAGGAGACTTGGTGAGTATTGACGGAGGTGCATATTTTGATGGTTTTCATACTGATATGGCCTATAGCTTTATAGCGGGGAAACCTCTTTCTTATGTTTTTGAGGAAGCGTTTTTGATGTCTGGCAGAAAAGCTTTAGATGAAGCAATGGAGGCAGCCAAACTTGGAAATAGAGTTGGGGATATTTCTCAAGCCATTCAGAAACAGATAGAAGGAGACGGATTTTTTTGCGTAGAAACACTAACAGGTCATGGAATTGGCGAAAATCTTCACCAAAAACCACATATCCCCTGCCTATTAAAGGGAGATATTGAAAAGACCCCCCCTATTTTAGCGGGTCAGGGATTGGCAATCGAGATTATTTATACCGATACTAAGCCTAGATTGGAAACGGAAAGTAATGGCTGGACAATCGTAAATAAAGGTGGTAAAATATCAGGACTTTTTGAGAAATCGGTATATGTTAATGATTCTGGTTTAGTGGATTTAACCCCATATTTCTGGGAATAAAATGCCCGATAAAGGAAAAGACGATAAGTTGGTTTTTAGTGGGGTGGTAACCGAGGCATTGCCGGATATCACTTTTCGAGTGAAACTGGATAATGATAAGGTGATTCTCGCTTATCTATCTGGAAAAATGAGGTTGCACTATATTAGAGTGGTGCCAGGAGACAAGGTTAAGATAGAAATGTCTCCTCATGATTCGACCAGGGGTCGGGTAGTGTTTAGAGAAAAATAAAAAATGAAAGTTAAGTCAAGTGTAAAGGCGCGTTGTCGAGATTGTAAGATAGTCCGTCGTCGAGGGCGACTTTTTGTTATTTGTAAAAACAAGAGACATAAACAGAAACAAGGATAATAATGAGAATAGCAGGAATACAAATACCAGATAACGAAAAAATCGATATTGGCTTAACACGGGTATATGGAATTGGCAGGAGTAATGTTGGATTACTAATAAAGCAGGCCAAACTTGACAAGGATATGAGGGCCAAAGATCTTTCCAAAGAAGAAGTTTCTCGAGTAGCAACCGTATTAAATAATTTTTTGACAGAGGGGGATTTAAGAAAAGAGATCAGGGAAAATATTGAAAGATTGAAGGCGATTCGCACTTATCGAGGAATTAGACATATGGTTAATTTGCCAGTCAGGGGACAGCGAACTAAAGACAATGCTAGAACCAGAAGGGGCAAGAAAAAGACGGTTGGGGCTTTAAGTAAGGAAATGTGGTCAAAAATTGAACAACAGCAAAAGGTATAAAAATCTATTGTTTTAACAAATAAAAAATTAGAACAATAAAAAATGAGCAAGACAAATAACAAGAAAACCAAAGAAAAAAAATTTGTTATTGAGGGCAGAATTACTGTTTCTGCCAGTTTTAACAATACAATCGTAGCCATTACTGATTTGACTGGCAACGTTGTGGATTGGGTTTCTTCGGGAAAACTTGGCTTTAAAGGGACTCGAAGATCAACTCCGTATGCAGCAACCACAACTTTAGAAAAAGCAGTCGAAATCGCTAGACAACTGGGAATGAAAAAGGCTCAGGTATATATCAAAGGACCTGGTCCAGGAAGAGATTCGGCATTAAAAGTTTTGAGTTCCAGAAGGGAAATTGACGTTCTTTCGATTTCTGATGTTACTCCAATTCCTCATAACGGTCCCAGGCCGCCCAAAAGAAGGAGAACATAAAATATGGCTAATTTTTATAAAAAATGTCGACTTTGTCGCCGAGAGAAATTAAAACTTTTTTTAAAAGGAGAGAGATGTTTTTCTCCAAAATGTCCTTTGGAAAAGGTTGGTCCGGTTGCTCCTGGAGTTCATGGTTTGAAAAGTGGGTTTAGACTTTCGGAGTATGGTACTCAGTTGAGAGAAAAGCAAAAAACAAAGCGATATTACGGAGTAATGGAAAAACAGTTCAAAAATTATTTGAAAAAGGCCAGTATGATTGATGGAGATCAAGGAGAAAATCTTTTAAGGTTGCTGGAGTTAAGACTGGATAATGTTCTTCATCGGCTGGGTTTGGCATCTTCAAAAAGAATGGCTCGTCAGCTTATTACTCACGGCAAGGTATTGGTTAATGGGGAAAAGGTAAAAATTCCTTCATATAATCTGCGACTCAACGACAAGATAGAGCTTTCTAAATCAGGAGCAAAAATAAAATCTGTTGAGATCTGGCTGGCAAAAAAGGATCTTGAAATTCCCGCCTGGCTAAAGAGAAAAGGCGTATTCGGCAAGGTTGAGAAAATGCCGACAAGGGAAGAAATGCCTCAGGATATTAAAGAGAATATAATTATTGAGTTTTATTCTCGCTGAATTTGTTTTTAAACTTTAAAAATTAATTGTTAAAAGGAGCAATAAATGACTGATATAACAGAATTTTGGATTAAAAAAGAGAAGGTTTCTGATGGTTATGGTCGGTTTGTCATTTCTCCTCTTGCAGGAGGCTTTGGTTATACGGTTGGAAACTCTTTAAGAAGAGTTTTACTGGGCGCAATGCCTGGTGCGGCTGTTACTACGATTAAAATTGATGGGGTTAGTCATGCGTTTGCCACAATTAAAGGTGTCAAAGAAGACGTTTTGGAAATTATCACCAATGTTAAACAGATCAGGATTACCAGTAAGGCCGAGAAGCCAGTTAAAGGAAAAATTGAAAAAACTGGCCCTGGGTCGGTTACAGCAGGAGATATTTCTTTTCCGGCTGGAGTTGAGGTAACTAACAAGGATTTAGTTTTGGCAAACTTAGCCGACAAAAAGACAAAATTTAAGGCTGAATTAATTGTTGAAAAGGGCCAAGGATACTCTTTAGCAGAGGACCATAAGGTTGACAAAATGAGAGTCATTTCTGTTGATGCCATTTTTAGTCCGGTCGTTAAGGCAAGTTTTGTCGTTAATCCGATTCGGGCAGGCAAAACCAGTAATTTAGACGAGGTAGTTTTTGAAGTTTGGACGGATAAAACTGTCAATCCAGGCGATCTAGTTGAACAGGCAGCAGAAATATTGGTAGGGGTTTTTGCTCAGATTGCCAAGCCGAATCATGTTAAGCCTAAGAAAAAAGCAGTTGAGAAAAAGAATGGTGAGCTGGAAGTGGTAGTTGATGAGTTGGATATTCCTCTTCGGCTGGCAAATGCTTTGAGGAAAGCAGGGTACAAAAAAGTTTCCGACTTTCAAGGCGTTAGTAGAAAAAAAGTAATGGATGCCAACAATGTTGGTGAAAAGTCGGTGACTGAGTTAGAAAAAGTGTTAAAAGATAAAGGAGTTACCTTAGAGGACTAATCAATGCGCCATCGAGTTAAAAGAAAGAAACTAGGCCTAAAATTCGATCATCGCCGGGCCTTGACGAAAAATCTTGTCCGGTCGATGTTTTTATCCGGCAAGGTAGAGACTACCAAGGCTAGAGCAAGAGTTTTAGTCAGACTGATAGAAAGAATGATTAGCAGGGCTAAAAAAGGTGATATTTCTGCCAAAAGATTTGTATATCGATATTTTCAGGATCAGAATCTGGTCAACTTGATTGTTGACAAAATTGCTCCTGTTTTTAAGGACAGAAATGGCGGGTTTACCAGAACAGTTAAGGTGAAAAGAAGGAAGGGTGATGATGCTGTTTTGGTTAGAGTTGAGTTTGTGGAAAAAGTTGACATTGATTTTAAAAAGCCTGAAGCTGAGAAAAAAAAGAAAATAAAGAAAGCAGGAAAAGAAACAAAAGAGAAAAAGACTAAAAAGGAGGCTAAAAAATGAAGACAGACTCTATTAGGCAAAAAGACATTAAAAAAGACTGGTATTTGGCAGATGCTAAAGGAAAAATCTTGGGTAGATTGGCTACTAAAATTGCCATAATTCTTATGGGAAAAGAGAAAACTAATTTTGTATACAATCTTGATTGTGGGGACTGGGTAGTGGTGACTAATTGTGAAAGAGTTGAAGTGACAGGTAAAAAGGAGAGCGATAAGCTTTATCAGCACCATACTGGCTGGCCGGGTGGCCTAAAAGAGATTACTTATAAGAAAATGATGGAAAAGGATCCAACCAGGGCAATATACAAGGCGGTTTCAGGAATGCTTCCTAAAAACAAACTGCGGGCAAAGAGATTGAAAAGATTAAGAATTTTTGTTGGCGATAAACATAATTATGGCGGTAAAAAGTTAATTGAGGTTAAGTAAAAAAAATGGCAAAGCAAACCAAAAAACAAGGCAGGAAGAAAAAGTATTTTTATGCTGTAGGTAGAAGAAAAGCGGCGGTAGCTACGATTAGGTTATTTGAAGGAAAAGGCGAATGGAGTGTAAATGGAAAGACGATAGATAAATATTTTCCTGGCAAGGTTTGTGAGTATTTTTATAAAAAACCCCTTGTAATATCAGAATCAGACGGAAAATTTCATGGTGTAATCAGAATTGTTGGTGGAGGAAAAGTCAGTCAGCTTGAAGCGGTTGTTTTGGCAACTTCCAGAGCATTAGATAAATATAATAGTTCGGTTTACCGACCGATCTTAAAAAAGGCAGGACTTTTGACCGTTGATGCCAGAGTAAGGGAAAGAAGAAAAGCTGGCCAGATGGGCAGAGCCAGAAAGAAAAAACAGTCTCCAAAGAGATAGTCTTGGCAATTTTTCCAAAAGTTTGTTCAAATATTGAGCATTTTTATTGGTCGGGGTGGCGGGATTTGAACCCGCAGCCCCACGGCCCCCAGCCGTGTGCGCTAGCCATTTGCGCCACACCCCGAGCAGTTGTATTTTATCACGTTTCATGATTAAATTAGCCAGTTAGTTTTTATTCTATTAGGAGGATAAATGGCCAAGAAAAGTGAAGATGGATCGGGAAAACTTCAGGCGATAAAGATGGCAATGGATCAGATTGAAAAACAATACGGCAAGGGCGCAATTATGAAGATGGGTGGAGGGGCTGATGAAAAGATTCCTGTTATCCCTACCGGCTGTTTGCCTTTAGATATTGCTCTGGGGGTGGGGGGACTGCCGCGAAGTCGAGTAACAGAGGTATTTGGTCCAGAAGCATCAGGGAAAACCACTCTTTGTTTGCATGTTATTGCCGAAGCACAAAAACTAGGTGGCACAGTTGCTTTTATTGATGCAGAACATGCCCTTGATCCTAGTCGGGCAAAACAGATTGGAGTAAAACTGGATGATCTTCTTATTTCTCAGCCGGATACCGGTGAGCAGGCTTTGGAAATTGTTGAAACTTTAGTGCGATCAGGAGGACTGGATGTAATTGTTATTGATTCGGTTGCCGCTTTAGTTCCGCGGGCAGAAATCGAGGGAGAGATGGGAGACGCGATGGTTGGAGTTCAAGCAAGATTGATGTCTCAGGCACTTCGTAAATTGACTGGAGCAATTTCCAAGTCAAAGACAGTGGTTATTTTTACTAATCAGATTCGTCATAAAATTGGTGTATTTTTTGGTAATCCGGAAACAACCAGTGGAGGAATGGCTCTTAAGTTCTATTCCTCAGTAAGAATTGATGTTCGAAAAACTGGAAACATAAAAAATGCAGAAGGAATTGTATTTGGCTCAACTCATCGAGCTCGAGTTATCAAAAACAAAGTTGCTCCGCCTTTTCAAGAAACAGAGTTTGAAATAATGAATATTGGAGGAATCTCAAGGTCAGGAGGGATTGTCGATATGGCTCTAAAGCATGAAATTGTTTCAAAAGCAGGAGCCTTTTTTAAATATCAAGGAAAAACGATAGCCCAAGGAAGAGAGGCCCTAAAAGAAGAGTTGGACAAGAATCCATCCCTGTCGAAAAAAATATCTAAAGAGATTCTTTCTGCTATCAAAAAGAAGTAGTTTATGGGGTATAAAATTCTAAAAATTGCTTCTCAAAAAAGGAATTTTTCTAGAGCCAATGTTTATTTTTCTGATTTTGTCTTAGGATTGTCAGTTAAATCGGTTTTAGAAAATAATCTTTTTTTAGGAAAAGAGATTTCTCAAAGTAAATTAAAAAGAATAATAGAGGATGATTTTTTAGAAAAAGCGATTGAAAAAGCGCTTCGACTTTTAGGATTAAGACCACGATCTGAAAAAGAAATTCTTGATAAATTGATAGACTATCTTTCCAGAGCAGTCGATAATACACAGCAAAAGGTAAAGTTTGATTTTCACCTGGTTTTAAAGGATGTTGCTGACAAGGCAGTAGCTAGACTTGAAAAGAGAGGCTTGGTTGATGATGAAGCTTTTGTGGTTTGGTGGGTGGAGCAAAGGAGAGAATTTCGCCCTCGGTCCAAAAGAGAGATATTTGTCGAGCTTTATCAAAAAGGAGTAGAAAGAGAGTTAATTGAAAGAAAGTTAGCTGAAGTCGATTATAATGAGGCAGAGGCGGCTATTGGGCTTATTGAAAAAAAACTTAGAGGTTTTCCAGAAAAAATGGCAAATATTGAGAAGAAAAAAAAACTGCTTTCCTTTCTTATGCGTAAAGGTTTTTACTATAACGAGGTAGTTGATTTGATTGACGAAAGGCTTGACAAAAGGTAAAATGAAATCGATGGCAAGTATATATATTATTTTTTACAGCAGTTGTCAAGATTATTAGAAAAAATGTTTTTATCAACGGTCTATTAGTTTTTTTCTGTATTTCTTCTAAGATTGCCTAGCGGCTTTTCTGCTGTATTTAAAGGAGGGATAGATGTTTAATATAATTTCCCGAGTTAGGGCGGTTATTGGAGGAGTAAAAACTCAAAAGCGTTCTGAGCCTGCTCAGGTTAAATCAAAAAAACCAGCTGTAAAAAAATTCTTATCAGTTGAAAAAAAAGATCCAGCAGAGGATCTTACCAGGAAAAAGGAGTTGGAGTTAGTCAAACTATTAGAGGAATCAAACAACCGAGAAAAAGAGCTTGATAGAAAAAGTAATTCGCTGGATGAAAAGGAGGTTTATCTTCGTAAAAAAGAGCAATCATTGGAGGATAAACAAAGAGCAATTTTAATAAAACAGGAAGAAGCTGAGGCTTTGCGTCAAAAGCAGTTGTTAACTCTTGAAAAGATAGCCGCATTGTCAAAAGAGGATGCCCAAAAGAGGATTGTCGAGGAAACTGAAAAAAGACTAACCTCTTGGCTTGCTAAGAAAACCAGTGATATCAAAGAAGCTATTAAAGCTGTTGAGGAAGAGGCGACTAGAGAATCGATTGTCGAGGCGATAAGACATGGAGTTACTGACTATGTAGCAGAGTACACAATTTCGACAGTTGATCTTCCCAATGAGGATGTTAAAGGAAAGGTTATTGGCAGGGAAGGGAGAAATATTCGCGCTTTTGAAAAGGCTACCGGAGTAGAGCTGGAGCTTGGTGACGGTAATGAAATTAGAATTTCTTCTTTTGATTCGGTTAGAAGAGAGATTGCAAAAATTGCTCTTCAAAAGCTGATTAGGGATGGAAGAATTCAGCCAGTAAGAATTGAAGAGGTTGTTAAGCAAACTAAGTTGCAGATGGATAGGATACTGCTTGAGGAAGGAAAAAAGATATGTCAAACGGTGGGAGTATATCATCTTCCTATAGAAGTTGTGAAAACGATTGGCAAATTTAAGTACCGATCATCCTACGGCCAGAATTTGGCTGTTCACACGATTGAGGTTACCAAAATTGCCATTGCTTTAGCCTCAGAGCATAAAGCTGATGTAAAAGTAGTTAGGCTTGCTGGTTTACTTCATGATGTTGGCAAGGTAATTACCGACGAAGAAGGAAGCCATGTTCAAATAGGAGTTGACTATCTTCGCAGATTCAAGTTTCCTCAAGCGGTAATTGATGCAGTTGGCGAACACCACGAAGATAAACCATTTTCTTCTCTTGAGTCGGTGATTGTTTACATTGGTGATGCCGCTTCCGGCTCCAGGCCAGGAGCCAGATATCAGGCCCATGAAGATTACCTAAAGAGAATGACTTCTATAGAAGAGGTGGTTCGTTCTTTTAAGGGAATAGAGGATGTTGCTGCTTACCAGGCTGGTCGGGAAATTCGAATAATTGTTAAGCCTGAAAAAGTATCTGATGAAGAAATGGAGATTATGGTTCAAAAAATTGCTGAAAAACTTGATGAGGAGTCAAAGTGGGCAGGGCAGGTAAAAATTACTGCTATACGAGAAACAAGAGCCAATGCCACAGCTCCTCTTAGAAAATCTAATTGACAAAAACGGGAACAGAGGTTAAAATTAAAAGTAGAAGCATTTGTTATATGAGTTTATAATATTAAGAGATTTAAAGTGAGGTAAGTAAGATGAAAAAAAGTGAACTAATTGAGGTTGTTTCTTCGAAAATGAAGTTAACTAAAAAAACCTCTAAGGAGACGGTAAATACTTTTTTAAACGAGATTTCAAAAGCCTTGTCTAGAGGTGAGAAAGTAAAGCTTGCCGGATTTGGAGTTTACTGGACCAAAGTTTTTAAACCAAAAGAAGTCTTACCAATTGGTAAGACCAAGAAAAAGAAAATCGGTTCTAGAAGAATGCCCCGATTCACTCCTGGAACAGCTTTAAAAAGAGCGGTAAGGTAGGTATACTACCTTAATGAGTGATAGTGTTGTTTCAGTCTCTGGTCTTAAAAAGTATTATAAAGTTCACAAGAAAGAACCGGGTTTAAAAGGGTCTTTAAAATCTTTGTTTTCTCGCAAGTATGAGGACGTTAAGGCGGTGGACGAGATTAATTTTAAAATTGACGAAGGAGAGTTGGTTGGTTTTATCGGTCCTAATGGAGCTGGGAAAACCACTACTCTAAAATGTCTTTCTGGTCTTTTATATCCAGATGGAGGAGTTACTTCGGTTTTAGGATTTACTCCCTGGGAGAGAAAAAAAGATTATTTAAAGCAGATTGCCTTTGTGATGGGGCAAAAAAACCAGCTTTGGTGGGATCTGCCGGCAGTAGAAACTTTTAATCTAAACAAAGAAATTTATGAAATTTCTCCCGAAAAATACAAAAAAACTCTTGGCGAACTAGTAAGTCTTTTGGAGGTGAAAGATATCTTGAAAGTTCAGGTGAGAAAGCTTTCTTTGGGTCAGAGAATGAAATGCGAGCTTATTGCCGCTTTATTGCATCAACCCAAGGTATTATTTTTAGATGAGCCGACAATTGGTTTGGATGTGGTAATGCAGAAAAAGATTCGCGATTTTCTCAGTGAATATAATAAGCGTCATCAAGCAACAATAATTCTTACCTCGCACTATATGGATGATGTAAAGGAGCTTGCCAAAAGGGTGGTAATTATTAACAAGGGAAAGGTTATTTTTGATGGTTTTTTAGAAGAGATTATTAAAAAGTTTGCTAATCATAAAACAATCACGGCTGTTTTTGGCAAACCTGTTTTAAAGGAGGATCTTAAAGGAATAGGCAAAGTTAAAGAGTTTGATCCTTTAAAGGCGAGTATAATGGTAAAAAGGAGCGCTGCTTCTTTGGCGGCTGCAGAAATTTTACAGAGATTTCCGGTAGATGATTTAACTATTGAAGAACCGCCAATAGAAGATATTATCAGAGAGCTGTTTACCGGCAAAGATTATGCTTGACAGACTGGTTGGAGCAAGAAAATATTTTCAGATTTTTAAACTTGCTTTTGAAGAATCCCTTTTCTATCGGTTTAATGCCCTCATTTACTTTTTTCGTCAAAGCCTTTGGTTTTTTGCCGAGATATTAATTTGGCTACAAGTATTTCAGCAAAAGTCTCAAGTGGGAGAGTATGATTTAGCGGGGATAATTATGTATTTTTTAATGGTTTATCTTGTTTATCTGTTTACGGGAAGCAGTGTAGCTGGTTGGTTGAGCAGCAGCATAATTGACGGTAGTCTAACCATATATTTTTTTAGACCAATATCCGTCCATTGGGCGATTTTTTCAAGAGATTTTGGCAAAAAAGCCTCTCAATTTTTATGGATTTTTTTAGTTTGGATTATTGTTTTTTTGATTTTTGGGATATCTATAGGAAGCAAAAACATCGGTTTATTTGCTCTAGCGCTTTTCAATTCGATATTTTTGGCCTTTCTTTTTAGATTTTTTCTTGGAGTGCTGGCTTTTTGGTTCACATCGATAAGATCTATGTTGGAGGTAATTTCTCAAGCAGAGACGTTTTTGGCTGGTGGCTGGGTTCCTTTATCTTTACTGCCGGTAGGGATTGCTAAAGTGGCCGGATTTTCTCCTTTTGGCCTTTCCGTGAGTTTTCCTGTTAGATTATTTCTAGGAAGAATAGAGAGGCCGGAAATTATTACAAGCTTTGTACTGCAGTATTTGTGGCTGATTTTTTTCTATATATTAATTTCTGTTCTCTGGCGGAAAGGAGTTAAAAGATATGAAGCAGTTGGCAATTAGCCTGGTTCATCACGTAAGAGTGTGGATGGTTTTTACAAGACTTAGACTGATTCAGTTTTTAGTTTATAGAGCCGATTTTATTTTCAGCTCTTTTGGAACTGTTTCCTGGGTGGCAGTGACACTTCTTACTTACAGGGTAATTTTTGGTCAGGTAGATCAGATAGCTGGTTGGAGATGGGAAGATATGGTTGTCTTATATGGTGTTTATAATCTTTTTTGGGGCATATTTATAACTTTTTTATCCGGAGGACATTCGATTAGTTCGAAAATTCGTTATGGGGGCTTTGACGCTGCCTTACTTAGGCCTTTAAACAAAATATTTTCAGCAACTTTAAGCTTGTATCCTGATACAATAAGCCACGTTATTACCGGAGCGATAATTTTTATCTACGGCTTGAATGTGGCAAATATTTCGATTCCTTTAGTTAATTATCTGTTGTTTTCCGTTTTATTTATTAACGGACTGGCAATGGGATATTTCTTGGGGCTAATTTTTGGCTGCAGCGCTTTTTGGATGGTAGAAAATGACCAGGTGGTTTCATTTTTTTGGAACATTGAAACGTTTGCCAAATATCCTTCGGAATTTTTTAAATTTAGCAAGGTGATATATTTTTTGGTTTTTACTTTAGTTCCGATTATGTTTATTGCCGTAGTTCCGGTAAAAATATTAACTAGTGGGTTTGACCCATTATTATTTTTTGGGGCTTTCGGAGCAAGCATATTTCTAATTTTAATCACGATCAGGCTATGGCGGGTTGGTATAAAGAGATATAACGGCGTATCTGTATAGAAAATGAAAAAAATATTAGTTATTTACGGACCAACAGCAACAGGAAAGACAAGTCTAGGAATTAAATTGGCAAAAAAGTATCAGGGGGAAATAATCTCTGCTGATAGCAGACAGATTTATAGAGGAATGAATATTGGCACCGGTAAGGATGTTGGTAGGAGCAGTAAATTCCAGCTTTGGAAAAAAGAAAAAAAGACTGGTTTTCAAATTGGCTACTATCTTATTTCTGGAGTCAAAATTTGGCTTTTGGATGTGGTTAACCCTAATGTCGGTTTTAGTTCATATCAGTGGGCTAGACTGGCAAAGCTGGTTATTGGAAAAATATGGAAAGACGATAAGTTGCCAATGGTATTGGGAGGAAGCGCTTTTTACTTAAAGATTCTTCTTGATGGGGTCGGGTCAAAAAGAATTGGCCCCAACTGGAAGCTTAGAAAAAGACTGGAAAAACTTGCTCTTTCAGAGCTGCAGACCAAACTTAAGAAGATGTTGCCGGAAAGATGGGAGCAGATGAACAACTCTGACAGAAACAATTCAAGAAGACTGATAAGGGCGATAGAGATTGGCAAGAAGCTAAAACCTGAGGAAAGAACTGGAGGAGTCTGGAGTAAGGCTGTTTTGGCCATTGGTTTGTTTTCAGCCAAAAAAAGCCAAAAAAAGAAAATTAAAAAAAGAGTTAACAAAAGACTGGCCTTGGGTCTAGTGGATGAAATTGATGGTCTTTTAAATGAATATTGCTGGGATGATCCGGGTTTTAACACTTTGGCATATAAGGAGTTTAAGCCCTATTTTAAGAGTAATAATTTATCCAAGGTGGTTGACCGGTGGTACAGGGATGAGGTAGCTTATGCAAAAAGACAACTTAACTGGTTTTCTAAAGACAAGCGATTTTCCTGGTTTGATGTTGGTTTGACAAATTACTATAATAAAGTTAACAAATTAGTAAAAGAATGGTATTCTAAAACAGATGAAAAAAATAACTATTGAAATATCTCACAGAACTATTTTTTTTATTGCTCTTTTTTCTTTTTCCTGCTGGCTTGTTTTTCAGATTAAAGAGATAATTTTTCTTTTTTTTATTGCCCTAATATTGGTAGGAGCCTTAAACCCGACCGTGGCCAAAATGGAGAGCAAAAAGATTCCTCGCTGGTTGGCGATACTGCTCCTTTATCTTTTTTTAGTTTCTTTTTTAGTGGTGGTAATCATCGGTATTTTTCCACCTTTAATTCAGCAATCTGGCGAACTAATAAAAGTCGTTCCTAATTTATTTGGAAACTTGACGTTTATGGGTTTTTCAGATCAGCTAGTAGCGGGACTTCTTTCTGAAATAGGTACGCTTCCTGGTTATCTGGTCAGGCTCTCTTTGTCAATTATTTCTAACCTGGTAAGTATTATTGCTGTTTTAGTAATAACTCTTTACCTTCTTATTGAACATAAAAACCTGGACAAATATATTTTTAGCTGGTTTGGAGAAGAGGGAAGAAAAAAAGCGGTTAAATTTGTTGAAAAGCTAGAAAAAAGACTAGGTGGATGGGTAAGGGCTCAGTTTATATTGATGGTTTTTATTGGCGCTCTTTCCTATTTGGGATTTTTAATTTTGGGACTGGAGTTTGCTCTCGCTTTGGGACTTTTAGCTGGAGTATTGGAGATTATTCCCAACATCGGTCCTTTTTTAGCGGCTGTTCCGGCAGTGTTTTTTGGATTTATGATTTCTCCCCTTACTGGCCTGGCGACTCTTGCTTGGGCGATTATTGTTCAGCAGATTGAAAACAATTTTTTAGTTCCTAAAGTTATGAAACAAGCGGTGGGGGTTAATCCAGTTATCACTCTTTTAACTCTAGCAGTGGGATATAATATTGCCGGCGTAGCAGGTGCAGTGTTAGCAATTCCCACTTATATCGCCGCAGAAGCAGTAATCTCTGAGTTTTTTTCTACCAAAAGTGATAAAAAAAAGGTCGGTGAGTTTGTAAAAAAGTGATTTATTAATTAAAACTGCTTCAGGGATTGGTAAGCCAGATTCTGTTTTATGTGATGATCTATCTAAGCTTCCTACCTGGTGTTTTATTGGAGAAGGCGTCCACACCAATTTGGAATTGCTGCAAAGAGGGTTGCCCGTTTCACTTCCTTGCGCAAAGCGCAATTACTCGTCTCTGTGGCCCTATCTTTCCCTAGCAAGCTAGGTATTCCCGAAGCTCGGGAACATTCTGCCTTCTGCAGTCTGGACTTTCCTCCCCGCCACCGGCGGGGCCATCACTCAATCCCTAAAGCAACATATTATATCAAATACTGGCAATTAATTTCATTTAATTGCGAAAAAACCTCCCAAGCAAATGGGAGGTTTTTTATCTCTTGAATCTATTATTTTGCGGCAACAATTTTAAACATTTTTGTTCCACAGTCAGGACATTTTCCTTTAGCTGCAGGCCGTCCATTTTTTAAGGTCAATGTTTCGAAATCTTCGCCAACATCTTTCTTGGCGCGACATTTTACGCAGTAGAATACCATTTAATCATTCACCTCCTTTCAAAAGGCAGGAGTTAATAAAAAGAATGTGCTCAACTTTTAACTAAATGTGCCTGATTCCTAAAGTCAATCCCAATATAGCACAAGCACAATTCCGATTGCAAGTATGGATAAAGCCAGTGTTTTTACCAAATCCTTTTTTATTTGTATTGTTGAAATTCGGGCGGTGTCTTTTATTACTGGAAAGATTGGGGACTGTTTTTTTCTATTTTTTCTTTTTATTGTAGCAATTTTTTCCTTTTTGGATTTTTTCTTCTTGTTCATTTTGTAAACATTATATCATGTGTTGACACCGGTCTTGTTCTAAAGGTAAAATTTGAACAATATGATTACACCAGATGATCCATTTCTTTATATTGCCGGAGGACTTTTTTTAGGTTGGAATATTGTCTTAACAATTCTTTTTTGGCGAATAATTGGTCATTATCAAAGACTTGTAAAAAAGGTGAAAAGGGGTAATTTAGAGGCTGTTTTAGAAGCTTTGTTAAAGGAAGGAAAAGAAACAAAAAATAATTTAAAGCAGGTAAAGGAAGAAATTTCAAAGATTGATAAACAAATAAGTGGCCATTACCAAAAGTCGGGGTTGGTAAAGTATAATCCGTTTTCAAATACAGGTGGAAATCAGAGCTTTTCTCTGGTAGTTTTAAATGGTGATAATGACGGACTAATGATTACCAGTTTGCACGGAAGAGATTCGACAAGAATTTATGCCAAGTCGATAGTTAAAGGAAAAGCTGCAAGTGGCGATCTGTCTGAGGAGGAACAGTTAGCTGTTAAAAATGCTAAGGGAGGAAAAAAGTGATAAAAAAAATATCTGGAAAATATTGGCTTTTTTTTGTTGGCGCTTATTTAATTTCTACAGGAGGAGTTTTTGCCGCTTTATCGTTGGGAGAGGAGCAAAGAATAGTTTCTCCAATATCTGATTCACAGGTTGGTTCCTCCGGGAGTATCGATCTTTCTGCTCCCAAAGATCAGGAGTGTCCAATTAATGGGAAAATGTATACTAAAGGAGAAAAAGAAATCTGGCAGGAAAGAAAGCCGCTTTTAGTAATGATTGAGAATCATGAGAATTCAAGGCCTCAGTCAGGTCTTTCTCGCGCTGATGTTATTTATGAAGCGGTTGCCGAGGGGGCGATTACTAGATTTATGGGGGTTTTTTATTGCGGTGTAGCTGCTCCGGCAGAAAAAAAATATGATTTGGGGCCAGTTAGATCGGCAAGAACATATTTTTTAGATTGGGCTTCAGAATATGATGAAAATCCTCTTTATGTTCATGTCGGTGGAGCAGGTAAGTGTAGTGATACGACTGTGGACACGAGAGCCAAGGCGTTGTGTCAGATTGAGCAGTATGGTTGGAAGGATAGTGGCAGTTGGAATGATTTGGATCAGTTTGCTCTTCCATATTCTGTTTGTCGTCGTGAACCAGATAGAACTGGCGAGGCTCGAGCAACCGAGCACACAATGTATTGCGACACAGTTAATCTCTGGCAAGAGGCTCAAGAAAGAGGTTTTGATCAGTGGAAAAGCGATTTTAGATCTTGGGATTTTAAAGATGATTTAGCATTAGATGAAAGAGGAAGTGAGGATAAGATTGATATTTACTTTTGGCAAGGCTATGGTGCTTATGGGGTCAGTTGGGAGTATAATAAAGAGAATAATAATTACCAGCGGTCTAATGGTGATGAGGTTCAAAAAGACTTTTTGACTGGCGATGCCATAAAAGCCAAAGTAGTTGTTGTCCAATTTGCCAAGGAAACTGGTCCGGTTGACGATCACAAGCATATTTTGTACGCAACAACTGGAAAAGGTGAGGCGATAATTTTTCAGGACGGTGAGGCGATTGTCGGCAGTTGGAGCAAAGAAGATAGAGAATCAAGAACAGTATTTTTTGATAGTCGCGGCAAGGAGATTGAACTAAACCGTGGATTAGTTTGGATAGAGATTCTGCCCAAAGGAAATAAAGTTACTTATGGATCTAAATAAAAGTCTTGGCAGGATAATTGTTTCAAAAACAAGATTTAAGCTTTTAAAACTGTTTTTTAGTCGGCCCAAAGAGGCTTATTATGTCAGAGAAGCGTCTAGGCTTAGTGAGGAAGAGCTAAATTCGGTTAGAAGAGAGCTAAATAACTTGAAAAAAGCTGGGGTTTTGCAGTCAGAGCGACGAGGTAACCGGCTATTTTTTTCGATTGATTACAACTATCCTTTTTTTCAAATAATGTTGGAGCTTATTGCTAGAGTGGATGGTTTGGGAGGTCAGATAATAAAGTCTCGAACTAAACTAGGAGAGTTAAAGTTTGTTCTTTTTTCCGGTCGTTTTTTGCGCTGGGAAGAAAACAAAGGCGAGGTTGATTTTTTAATTGTCGGTAAGGCTGTTCTTCCCGAGGTAGGAGCGTTAGTGGTAAAAGAAGAGGAAAAAAGAGGTAGGGAAATTAACTATGCAGTTATGGATATGGAGGAGTTCAAGCTTAGGAAAACCAGTCGTGATCCGTTTTTGCTAAATATTCTCATCAATAATCCGGTGGTTATTTATGGTGACGAAATAGAGTTGGCAAAGACATAGTTTAATGAAAAGAAAAGTGATAAAAACAGGCAACAGTATAGCGGTAACAATTCCTTCTGAGTTTGCAAAACAGCTGGGAGTAGAGATCGGCGACGATGTTGATTTTAATTTAGATGAAAATAATAGCAAAATGACCGTTCAATTCTTAAAACGTCCAAAACAAATACTTCTATTTGCAAACGGCAAAAAGAAATCTATAAAGTGAAAAATCCAAAAACAATCTTTTTGTTTATATTGGTATTGACAGCATTGGCATTGGTTGTGGATCTGTCCAAAAACAGGCCTTTAAAAAAAGGTCTTGATCTTGCCGGTGGAGCTCATCTGGTTTTTAGGGCGGAAACGGATAAACTTCCAGAGGAAGATAGGGCAAAAGCGCTTTCTTCGCTGAGAGACAATATTGAGCGCCGAGTCAATATGTTTGGACTGAGTGAGGCGGTAGTTCAAACATCAAAAACCAGCAGTGAAGATCGACTGGTAGTTGAGATACCCGGAGAGGTCGATCCCACAAAAGCAGTTGCTCTTATCGGTCAGACAGCCCAACTAAATTTCAAATTAGAAACAGATCTTCCTCCAGAGGCAACCGAGTCGGCCACGATTTATGATCTTTTTTCAAAAGAAACTGATTTGAGTGGAGCAAACTTGAAAAAAGCCGAAGTTGTTTTTGATCCCAACACTGGTAAACCTCAGGTGTCTTTAGAGTTTGATGATAAGGGCAAGGATATCTTTGGCGAGCTAACCAAAAATAATGTTGACAAGATGATGGCAATATTTTTAGACAACTTTTTAGTTTCTGCTCCGTCGATAAACGAACCGATTATTGACGGCAGGGCGGTAATTAGCGGCAACTTTGTCATAGAAGAAGCAAAACAGATGGTTAGTCAGTTAAATGCGGGCGCTTTACCTGTTTCAGTTGAACTTATTGAGCAAAGGACGATTAGTGCTACCTTGGGAGAAGAGTCGATTAGCAAGGGGATAAGAGCTGGTTTGGTGGGGGTCGGGTTAGTAGCCCTTTTTATGGTTGGTTTTTATGGAAGATTGGGGATGCTGGCTAATCTTGGTCTGCTTATCTATGCGATTTTAAGCTTGGCTTTATATAAGTTGATTCCGGTAACATTGACAATGCCAGGAGTGGCTGGTTTTTTACTTTCATTAGGAATGGCGGTGGACTCTAATATTTTGATATTTGAACGAATGAAGGAGGAAATTAGACTGGGAAGACCCTGGCGGATAGCAATGGAGCTTGGTTTTGGCAGGGCTTGGGAATCAATAAGAGATGCCAATATTTGCACATTAATTACCACCCTAATTCTTTTTAATCCTTTTGATTGGACGTTTTTAAATACTTCAGGAATGGTAAGAGGCTTTGCCCTTACCTTAGGATTGGGAGTAATTATTGAAATGTTCACTGGAATTGTTGTTGTCAGAACAATTATGAGAGTTTTGTATGGCAAGGGAGGCAAAAGATGAGGTTTATGCATCTGCGATGGTTGTATTTTTCATTGTCAGCCATTCTTATTGTTATTAGCATGTTTTCTTTGCTTAGCTGGGGACTGAAACCTTCTATTGATTTTGTTGGCGGCAATCTATGGGAGATTTCTTTTTCCCAAAAAGCAGCAATGGAGAAAGTAGCCGGCTCTTTAGGGTCTAGCGAGAAGCTTTTAAGCGTTCAGGAGCTTGGTGGAGGCGAGTTTTTGATTAAATCTACCCATGACAGTGGTGAGTTGAAACAGGAGTGGGAAAAGGTCTTAGAAGAAGAAGTAGGTGAATTTAGTGAGCTTCGTTTTGAGTCTTTAGGTCCTAGTTTGGGCCAGGAGCTTTTGGTAAAAGCGTTGACCGGCGTGTTAATTGCCGCCCTTTCAATTCTTCTATATATTAATCTTCGTTTTAAAAGCTTTAAGTTTGGGGTGTGTGCTGTTTTGGCGATGCTTCATGACAGTTTAATTTTAGTGGGCTCATTTAGTCTTTTGGGTCATTTTATGGGAATTGAAGTTGATGCTCTTTTTGTAACCGCATTTTTAACGATTCTTTCTTTTTCCGTTCATGATACGGTAGTGGTTTATGATCGAATCAGAGAGCTTAAAAAGATTTATGGAAAATCTTCTGTTACTGATGTTGCTGACATGGCGGTAGGAGAAACTTTGGTTCGTTCAATAAATAACTCAATGACGATTATTTTCGTTCTTGCCTCTCTATTTTTACTGGGAGGGGAGTCTACTCGCTGGTTTGGGTTGGCGTTGCTAATTGGAACTGTTTTAGGAACCTATTCCTCGACATTTACTGCGGTACCTCTTTTGGTAGTTTGGGAGAGGCTGATTAATAAAAAAAAGGTGAGGTAATTTACTTTCCTTTTTTAATTTCCAGCATTCTTTTTAAGAGATCTTTTCTATTATTGAGATCTTTATTATCTTCTACTTCTTCAAAAAGAGCGGTTAATACATTGCCTATCTCTGGCCCGGGAGGAATGTTGAGAGTTTTCATTACATCTTTCCCGTTAATCTTGAGGTCTTTTATTGAAAACGGTTGTTTTTGAACTTCTATTAATCTTTTTTTGAAAAGCTCGGTTCGCCAGGAGGTTTTTCCTACCCCGCTTCCCAGCCTGTCTCCAGCTCTTACTTTTAATATGTCTTTTAAGTTTTCTTTGCCAATATGGCGGACAAATCTTCTTAGTGCTTTATCGGTTTGTTTTTCATCTACACTAAACTGATGCCAGCGAACCAGTTTTCTAAGTCTGATTAGATCTTTTTTGGAAAGCTTGAGTCTTTTGCCGATTTCATTTGCAATTCTGCCACCGGCAATTTCATGATTGTAAAAAGTTCTTTTTTCTCCTTCGCCTTGGGCGGTAAATGGCTTACCGACATCATGAATAAGAGCGGCCAGTTTAACAATAGGGTCTTTTGATGGGGTGTTCTCCAGGGATTTAAGGCAGTGAGTCCAAACATCGTCGGTGTGGTGTTTGGCCTGTTCTACACCTTTTCCAACGATTAGTTCGGGAAGAATGTGAGAAAGTAGTTTTGAGCTATAAAGAAAGCAGATTCCTTGGTTGGGGTGGGCGCTGACCAGGATTTTAAAAAGTTCGTCTCTTATTCTTTCCCAGGAGATTTTTTTTATCAGGCCAGAATTTTTTATTATCGAGGCAAATGTTTTATCTTCAATGATAAAACCAATCTGAGAAGCAATTCTAATTGCTCGAATCATTCTTAAAGCATCCTCGGAAAATCTATCGTTGGGATCTCCAACCGCGATAATTGTTTTACTTTTGATATCTTTTTGTCCTTTGAAAGGATCAAATATTTCACTAATTAAGCTACTGGCTTTAAAAGAAAGCTTTACCGCAATTGCGTTTATTGTAAAGTCTCTCCGAGAAAGGTCATCTTTAATTGTTTTCCCCCATTTGACTTTTTCCGGATGTCTTTTGTCAGTGTAATTTAATTCTTTTCTAAAGGTAGTTACTTCGACTACTTCTTTTTCACTAGTTGTTATTCCTACTGTTCCGAATCGGTTATTATAAAAACTGTTTTTGGGAAAAATTTTCAGTATTTGCTCCGGAGTGGCATTGGTAGTAAGATCCCAGTCGTGAACCTTTCTGTTCATAATGATGTCTCTGGCTGCGCCACCGACAAGATATATTTCAAAGTTGTTGTTGATAAAGTTTTTAGCTATTTTTTTAATTAATAATGGAAGATTGGTGTTCATGCTGACCTATTATATAATAGATGGTATGAGATGGGTAATGAAAAAAAATAATCCTTTTTTGAAAAAAAAGCTGACAGGCGATAACCTTCTAAAATACCTACTTTGGAACCGGGGAATTAAAAAGGCTAAAGAAATTGATGAGTTTTTAAATCCCACTTCTCTTGATGAGGTAAGTATTAACAAAACAGGCATAAACGAAAAAGAGATAACAAAAGCAGGGGAAAGGATAAAAGAAGCGATTGAGAAAAAGGAAAGGATTTTGATTTATGGCGATTATGATGTTGATGGTTTTTGTAGTACTGCGCTTTTATGGGAAGGACTCCATTTTGCCGGAGTTCAGGTTATTCCTCATATTCCTGATCGAAATAAAGACGGATATGGTTTGAATTCCTCAAAAGTTTTTAAGATTAAAAAGAAATTTCCTGATATTGGACTGGTTATTACTGTTGATAACGGTATTGTCGCCAATAAGGCGGTAAGGGAGTTGAAAAGCAAAGGAATAGACACAATCATTATCGATCATCATCTGGAGGGAAAACAACTTCCCCAGGCGACAGCGGTTGTTCACTCAACCTCTCTTTCCGGTAGTGGAGTAACCTGGTTCTTTTTAAAATATGTGTCTTTACCCAATCTTTCTTTTCCTGATTTAGGATTAGCGGCGCTAGGAACGGTGGCAGATATGCTGCCGGTTTTAGGACTAAACAGAAGGATAATAAAATACGGAGCTACTTATCTTGAAAAGACTAAAAGACCCGGCCTAATAAGTCTTTTTCGTCAGGCAGGAATTGAAGGGGAAAAAATCGATACCCAAAAAATTTCTTTTAGTATCGCTCCCAGGTTAAATGCTTTGGGCAGGATTGCTAATTCTCTTGATGGGCTTAAGTTAATCTGCGTTCGGGATAAGGAAAAAGGCGAGCTTTTGGCAAGACATGCCTGCCAGGTGAATAGCAAGCGGCAAGATTTAACAGGGAAAGGATTTCTGATTGTTGAAAATGAGTTTTTAGAAAATAAAAAACCGCCTCAGATAATCATTTCTTCAAGCAGTGAGTATCACCGGGGAATTGTCGGATTAATTGCCGGAAAGCTTGCAAATGTGTATAGTCGACCAGCGGTGGTTATTAGTATTGAGGATGGGTTTGGATATGGTTCGGCCAGATCTGTAGAAGGGTTTAATATTGTTAGAACCTTAAGACAAATGGGTGATCTACTGGTAGATGTGGGCGGTCATTCTTTAGCGGCAGGTTTTACAATACCTGCAAAAAAAATACCTGCTTTTGAAAAAAAGCTTAATAAAATAGCCGAAAAGAAATTGAGCAAAAAAAGTCTTCAAGGGAGTATTGATATTGAAGCCCAACTAAAACTTAATAGTGTAAACGTAGTAAATTATAGAACGATTTCTAAAATGTCTCCCTTTGGGATTGGTAATCCAGAGCCATTATTTATTTTTAAAAATTTAAGGGTAATCGAGGTTAAGACGGTTGGCAACGGCGGCAGTCATTTAAAACTTTTACTAGATGATCCTGAAACTAAACCTTTAGAGAAACAGGTTTGTGAGTCAATTGGTTTTGGACTTGGTAATTGGTTGACAAAGATAAAGAATGGAGATTTGGTTGATATAGCGGCTTGTTTTGAGGAAAATATTTGGCAAGGAAGGAAAAAGATGGTTTTGCGATTGACAGATTTAAAGCTATCAAAAAAAGTGGTAGAATAACGAAGGCAAAAAATGAAAAGAACAACTGTTTGCGAGATACCAGAAAAAATAGGCCAAAAAGTAGTTCTTTTTGGCTGGATTGATTCTAAAAGAGACCATGGAAAAGTGATTTTTCTTGATCTTCGTGATCGCAGTGGTTTTGTCCAGATGGTTGGCGATTCAAAACTGAAAGGTTTTTCTGAGGAGGATGTTGTTTCTGTTTTAGGAACAGTTGTTGAAAGACAGTCAAAATTTGTTAATGAAAAAATTCCTACAGGCAAGGTTGAAATTCAGATAGAAAAGATTGAACTTTTATCAAAGTCTAACCCTCTTCCATTTGATATCCACAGTGATGGAAAGGAAATCAATGAAGAAGTTCGTTTAGAATATCGCTATCTGGATATCCGTCGAGAAAGGATGAAAAATATTTTGAAAACTCGTCATAATCTTTTGCAAAGTTTTCGCCAGTCACTCTCAAGTCGAGATTTTTGGGAAATTGAAACCCCATATCTTAGTAAGTCTACTCCGGAAGGAGCAAGAGATTTTTTGGTGCCTTCTAGATATAACAAAGGCTTATTTTATGCTCTTCCTCAATCTCCTCAGCAATACAAACAGCTTTTAATGGTTGGTGGAATAGAGAAGTATTTTCAGCTGGTTCGTTGTTTTCGTGATGAAGATATTCGTGCCAGTCGTCAATATGAGTTTACTCAGGTTGATATCGAGATGTCTTTTGTTAGCAGGGATGAGGTTTTGGATATTATCGAATCGGTGGTAATTGAGGTTTTCAAAGCAGTAGGTAAAAAGATATTTAAAAAGCCTTTTCCAAGAATTAGTTATAAAGAGGCGATGAAAAAATATGGTGATGACAAATTTGACATCAGAAGTGATAAATCTGACGATTCGCTTGGCTTTGCTTGGGTGGTTGATTTTCCTCTTTTTGAAAAAACCGAAACCAGAAAATTGGGTCCTATTCATCATCCGTTTACTTCTCCCAATCCGGAAGATCTACCCTTTTTAGAAAAAGATCCCCTAAAAATGAGGTCTTGGCAATACGATTTGATTTGCAACGGCCATGAGGTGGCGGGAGGAAGTATTAGGATTACCGATCCTAAAATTCAGGAAAAGATATTTTCTATTTTAGGTCATTCAAAAAAAGATATTACGGAAAAGTTTGGTCATCTTCTTAAGGCTTTTAGTTACGGGGTTCCTCCTCATGGAGGGATAGCTCTTGGTTTTGACAGGTTGGTAATGTTGGCTACTGGAGAGAAAAACATTCGAGAGACAATTGCTTTTCCGGTGACAGCCAGGGGCAGAACTGCGGTCATGAATGCTCCTTCTAAGGTTGACCCAAAACAGCTGAGAGAGTTGGGAATTAAACTGATCACTGATCCTAAGAAGGAAAAATGAAGCGGTTTTTGAAAATGTTTTCCTCTAATAGATTTTTGTTTTTGGCCCTTTTCCTTGTTATTTTAATGTTTTTCCTTTCTGGGAAAGATAGGTCGGTTTTAAGAGAAGTAATAACTGATGAATATTTGATTGAGTTTGCCCCTGTAGATCAGCCGATAGTTGATCCTGAAGCGTCAATTGTTAATTTATCTGCCCGCTCGTTTCTTATTGTTGATGTAGATTCGGGAGCGATTTTGTTATCTCAAAACGAAAACGTTTCCTTGGCTCCTGCGTCTATCACAAAAATAATGACTGCCCTAGTTTCCATGGATTATTATTCCAAAGATCAGTTATTGGAGGTAAAAAGAGAGTATTTGGTAGGGAGAAATATGGGTTTGCAAGAAGGGGAAAAGCTTACAGTTTTTGATCTTTATCTTGGGCTCATGGTTCATTCAGCTAATGATGCCGCTTTTGTTTTGGCCGATAATTATCCTGGAGGAGTGGAAAAATTTATTGAGGCGATGAATCAAAAAGCGATTGATCTTGGTTTTTCCCGAACCCATTTTTCCAACTTTGATGGTGAGGAAGATCTGGATCACTATGCGACTGCTCTGGATATTGCCAGATTATCAAGATTGCTTTTAGAGAACGAGCTTCTTTCAACAATTATCGAGGTTGACAGCGCGGTGGTTAGAGATATTAGTGGCACGATTGAACACAAGCTAGAAACCACCAATCAGCTTTTAGGGGTAATACCGGAAATTAAGGGATTGAAAACTGGTTGGACAAATCAGGCAGGGGAATGTTTTGTCAGTTATTTTCAATTTCAAGATCTTGAGAAAACAAGAGGATTAATCGCCGTTATTTTGGGTAGTAATGATCGGTTTAGCGAAACCAAGATTCTTCTCGATTGGGTGAAAAAAAATGTTTCCTGGACTTTAGTTGCTGAGCCACTCAACTGAGATGGCAGGAACGAAACCAAAAAATTGATAGTCTCCTTTAAAGATGTATATCGGTTGCAAAAAATTGGTGGGGATTTTTGGGTCAAAATAGCCAAGCTCTACACTTCTTATTGCTAAAGGGCCTTCATTGAAAGTATTTTCAATCTTTGCCAGTAGATACTCTTTTCTTTTTAGCTCTTCCCAAGCTTGGGAAATCGGTTTTAAAGGATAAGTAGCAAATTTTTCTTGGTCGATAAAAAAGTGGTTGTAGCTTGCTTCAACAACCTGTTTTTTACTACTGGAAGATTCGGTTACAATGACATAAACGTTGGGTTTGTCAAGATTGGGAGAATAGATTGGAAATTTTTCCTCTATTAAACCTCTGGAGTAGTTTATTTGAGCAATATTAGCCTCTGAGATTGAGGGGGCTGATACCAACTCTGTGGGGGTTAGTTTTTTTAAGATTACTTCAGCTGGTTGGGAAAGAAGATCACTGTTATCTTGGCTTATTTTTCCCAAAAAGTTGTCAGCGGTAGAGATAGCTTTTTCTTGGGAGGTTAGTCTAAAACCGGTCAATGTCTGATCCTTTAAAAATGGATATTCGAATTTAAGTGATTTTGTTAGGGGGTTAATGGTTAGGGTGGTGTTGTCAGTTTGGTTGTGGTAGCGGTACAGACTTTCGTTTATCTTTTCCGGTTCGCTAAAAAAATTAAGTGAATTAGCGATTTTTGTAGCATTTTCCAAGGCAAGAAATTTTGGCGCTTGGGAAGAAATAAAGTAAACTTTTGCCTGCTCAGGCATTGACGGTAGACTGCCGTCAATTGTTTCTAGAACAAAATTGTCTGGTTGGTCAATTCCTTGTTTTGGCTTGACGATATTAGGAAGCTGGCCAAAAGCAACATCGGGTGGGGAAAGCTCAGGAGGGTTTTTTTGTTTCCAGTAGGTGGTAATTATACCGACAGCTGATTTGAGCACAAAAAAAACAATAATAAAAACGGCAGAATACTTAACCATCCTTCGGGTCCAGTAGGCGGTTGTAGTTAGGTCGTTCATTCTAACCAGTATATCAATCGAATATGTTAAAATTCAATCGATGGATAAAAAAGTAAGAACCAGGTTTGCTCCCAGCCCGACAGGGTTCATTCACATGGGTAGTGTTTATCAGGTTCTTTTTGATTGGGCATATGCAAAAAAACACAGCGGCACATTTATTGTTAGGATAGAAGATACTGATCAAAAAAGAAAAGTTGAAGGAGCGGAAGAAAATTTATATGAGGGACTTGACTGGTTAGGACTTGTCCCCGACGAGAGCCCTTTATTGGGTGGGAAATTTGGACCGTACAGACAGTCAGAAAGACTTGATATATACAAAAAATATGCCCAAAAACTAATTGACGGGCAAAAAGCGTATTACTGCTTTTGCTCTCAAGAAAGATTGGAAAAAGTTAGAAAAGATCAACGGGCTAAGAAAAAAATGCCTCGTTACGACCGTTATTGCCGAAATTTGTCTAAAAAAGAAGTCGAAGAGAGAATATCTGCCGGAGAAAATTATGTAATTAGGATGAAAATTCCTGATAATGAAAAAATTGAAGTTTTTGACCTTATTCGTGGCAAAATTGTTTTTGACAGCAATATTATTGACGATCAGGTTTTGTTAAAATCAGACGGTTTTCCCACTTACCATCTGGCAGCTGTTGTTGATGATCATTTGATGCAAATATCTCATATTGTTCGCGGAGAAGAGTGGTTGTCGTCGGTCCCAAAACATGTCTTGCTTTATCGATATTTTGACTGGAAAGCGCCGATATTTTTCCACACCCCGATTTTAAGAAATTCTGACAAAAGCAAGATGGGTAAAAGACAAGGCCATACCAACCTTTCTTGGTATAAAGAAAAAGGATTTTTGCCCGAGGCTCTTTTAAACTTCCTGGCCTTGCTTGGCTGGTCTCATCCCAAAGAGAAGGAAATTTTTTCTCTAGATGAGTTTATAGATTTATTTAACTTAAAAGATGTCTCTCCTTTGGGACCGGTTTTTGATCTTAAGAAACTTGAATGGATGAATGGAGAATATATCAGAGCCAAGTCTGATGAACAGTTGTCTGAGCTTTTGGAGCCATTTTTGCCTAAATTAGAAAAGCAAAAGATTAACAAAATTGCTCCTTTGATAAAAGAAAGAATTAAAACCTTATCAGAAGCTACCGAACTTTTGGATTTTTTATGGCAGGAGGTCGACTATTCGAAAGATCTTTTGCTTGGTAAAGGACTAGAGAAAAAAGATGTCAAAAAAATGCTGGATAAATCAATTAGTGCAGTAGAAGCGTTAGGGGTTGATGATTTTGAAGCTCTTCAGCAGAAACTTCTTTCTTTCATTAAAGACAATAACTGGCATACGGGGAAGTTTTTTATGGTTTTTAGAGTGGCTATTTGCGGAAAACCGATTACTCCGCCGGTTTTAGAGTCACTGCCTGTTTTGGGCAAGAAAACAACTATGAGTAGGCTTTCTAAAGCGATTGACAAACTTTCTTAATATGGCAAACTTTTGGAAAAGTCTAAAAAGACCGATTGTTGGCTTGTCTCCTATGGATGGAATTACTGATCGGCCAATGCGCCAAATTCAGGTTAGTATTGCCAAGCCCGATGTTTTTTTTACCGAGTTTGTCAGTGTTGAAGGTTTTTTAAGAAACCCCGAGCCATTTGAAAGAAAAATTTCGTTTTTAAAAAACGAGCAGCCAATTATTGCTCAAGTTTATGGATGCACCCCGGCAGATTTTTACCTGGCGGTGAAAAAAATAGCCAGGCTTGGTTTTTCCGGGATCGATATTAATATGGGCTGTCCGGCAAAAAGGCAAGTTGATAGAAAAAGCGGCGGAGGACTTATTGGTAACTACTTATTGGCAGAGGAGATAATTCAAAATTCGCTTAAGGCAATCAAAGATTCAGGAAAACAGCTTCCTTTGTCGGTGAAAACTAGAATTGGAGTAAAAGAGCCGGCAGTTAAAAAATGGATTGGGTTTTTATCCCAGTTTCCCTTGTCGCTGATAACCGTTCATGGCAGATTGTTAAAAAACAAACATTCTGGCCCGGTAGACTGGAAAGAGATTGGCAAGGCAAGAAAAATTCTTAAAAATAAGGGGATTTTATGTTTGGGAAACGGAGGAGTTAAGTCGATAGACTGGGCAGAAAAATATTCTCGTGAATATGGTTTGGACGGGGTTTTGATTGGCAGAGGAGCTTGGGGAAACCCTTGGGCTTTTAAAAGGGACTACAAACCCAGTGTTGGGGAGATTTTAAAGACGGTACGGATTCACGCTGACAAAGTAGCTAAGTTTTATGACCCTGAAAGTTTCGTAACAGTTCGCAAACATTTTGCTCGTTATGTAAAAGGATTTGATGGGGCAAAAGCGTTAAAGATTAAGCTTTTAGAGGCTAAAAGTAGTAAAGAAGTTGGAAAAATTTTATCAAGTTTTTAAACTTATTTTTCGGCTATTTTTACCGACTCGATTACCGTTGGCTCAGCTGGGGAATTGGCGATTTTGTCGACAACTTCTATTCCTTTTATGACTTTTCCAAAAATTACATAATCTTTAGGCAGACCATAGTCTTGGTGCATAATGAAAAACTGGCTACCATTGGTGTTAGGCCCGGCATTGGCCATAGCAACTGTTCCTCTTTCATACTCTCCCTCAAATGGTTCGTCGTCGAATTTGTACCCAGGCCCGCCACTGCCGTTGCCTTCTGGGTCGCCCCCTTGGATCATAAATCCTTTTATTATTCTATGAAATACAGTTCCATTATAAAAGTTTTTATTGGAAAGAGTAACAAAATTATTGACAGTTATTGGCGTTTTATCGACAAAAAGAGCAATCTCAATCTCTCCCTTATCTGTTTTTAGTAAGGCGGCATATTTTTTGTTTTGATCAATGGTTATTTCTGGCATATTTGTCTCCTTTTTAGTGGGTTCAATGTTAACTATACCTTGAATATTTTCGGGCTTTATAACCTGAGAGTTATTTTTTGATCTTTTACTAAAGAGCAGAAAGCCAAGTAGTAAAACCATTAACAAAAAAACTCCGGTGCTGATTTTTTTATCCATTGACTGGATTTAGTTTTTATACAAAAGATGATTTATATTGGCTTCTTTTTGCAGTTTTTCTATTAAGGTCTGGATTTCTGTATTCATTTTCTGCTGTTCAAGTTGTTGTTTGGAGCTATTTATAACTTCTTCCTCACTCATGTCAGTAGGAATGTATTCTTTATTTTCTTCAATATACTGATCAACCTCCTCGTCGGTAATCTCAATGTTATCTTTAACTATTCCTTCAGCAGTTTTTTGAATGAGGATTTGTTTTTCCAGCCCTTGCCGGGTCATTCCCTGGGCGGCTAGAGCAACCTCTAGGCTCTGTCCTTGGGCGGACAGATTTTGAGAAATGGCCTCAATCTCTATCGCTATCTGCTCGTCAGTCAACACGATTCCTTGTTTTTTACCTTCCTGCAAAACAAGAGCGTTTATTATCAAACTATCCAGAGTTCTTTTTCCTGCTTGAGTTTCAAGTTCTTTAACAAGAGCAATTCTTGAAATGGGCCGATTGTTAACTGTAGCAACAATAAACTGGCCTCTAAAGTAATAAAGAGCTCCCAAAACTATTGCCAAAATTGCCACCTTAATCAAATACTGAGGAAGATTCTTTTTATCAATTTTTAAACTAATCATTTTAACAGAACTCTTACTTTTTTTACTGGTCTTTCCGGGGTTGGTTTTGTTTTTTATATTTTTCATAGGCTAATTGTAGCAGATGTTTATGAAAAGTTTTAGGGGGAATTTTTAAAATAGTTTTTAGATGGTGTATAATTTTACTTATGGGACCGGAGACTGAAAAAACAGAGGTGGATTGTAATAGAGAAAAGGTAATACTTGATGTTTGGTTTAATCCTCAACATGTAGTTAGAGAGGGACTTACTTTTGCAATTTCTCAAGAGTTAAATAAGTATGTGGTAGCAATAAATCCAGACATAACTAACGGTTGTGATCCAACTGAATGACTTTGTATCGCAAGGGGTTATATTGAGGAGGTGTTTTCTTTATCTTCCGGAGATTCGGCTAAAAAGAATGGAATTTTAAAAATGGCAGCAAATCACGCAATTAAAGGTTTTCCTGCGGTTGTGGAAGGTTTATTGGAAATGACCAATAGCTCTGTGGCAAATACTGTTCGTGCCACTGCGTATATTAATTCTGCTTTTAATGCCAAAGTATATCCAGAAAAACCTGATTCTTTTGTGACAGGTCTTGAGGTCTGCGTTGAGTCTGGATCTTATCCGGCAGAGGACAGCCTAAGATTTGGTTTATTTTTACTGGCTCAAGAGGTGGTTTTTAGGCGGTTTGGCAAAATAAATGCTTCTGTGTGAGCGCAATAGAGATTTTATTGAAATTTGTTCGCTTTTTTAGCTTTATACTGGTAAAATATCATCTCTCCTATTAAAACTGGGGGTATTATTATGGAAAAAGTAAACAAATCTATCAGAAATGTGGCTTTTATTGCCCATGTTGATCATGGCAAGACAACTTTAATTGATGCGCTACTTAAACAAACCCATGTTTTTCGTGATAATCAGCAACAGATGGGGGAGGAGCGGATATTGGATAGCAATGATCAGGAAAAAGAACGGGGAATTACTATTATGGCCAAAAATTGTGCAATTTCTTATAAAAGGGTAAAAATTAATATCATTGATACTCCCGGACATTCTGATTTTTCCGGTGAAGTGGAGCGAACTTTGGGGATGGCTGACGGGGTACTGCTTATTATTGATGCTCAGGAAGGCCCGATGCCACAAACCAGGTTTGTTTTGAAAAAAGCTTTAGAGTTGGACTTAAAAACGGTTGTGGTTGTCAATAAAATAGACAAACCATTCGCTCGCGTTGACTATGTTTTGCAAAAAACGGAGAGTTTGTTTTTAGAGCTGGTGACTAGAGAAGATCAACTTGAATTTCCTGTCGTTTATGCGGTAGGTAGAGGAGGAAGAGTTTATGATGTTTTGCCGGAAGATTTTAACGAACCGGCAACAGTTGAGCCTTTGCTGGAAAAGATTATCAACTATATTCCTGCCCCAAATGCTAATGATAAAAAATCGTTTAAAATGGTCGTTTCTGCTCTTGATTATGACCCACATCTTGGTAGAATGTCTGTCGGCAAAATTTATCAGGGTGTAATTGAAACGGGAAAAAAGCTTATTTTGTCAAGTAGTCAGAGTCAGGTTTTCAAGGCCGAAAAAATATTTGTTTCTCGGGGACTTGACAAGATAGTTGCCGAGAAAGTTTGTTCCGGTGATATTGTTACCATCGCCGGTATTTCTGAGTCAAAAATTGGTGATACTATTTGTGAACCTGGTGATACATGGCCACTGCCTACTATTAAGGTTGGCGAACCAACCCTCCATTTAACTCTGGGAGTTAATACTTCTCCTTTTTCCGGAAAAGAAGGAGAATTTGTGACCAGCAGACAGCTTGAAGAAAGACTGAATAAAGAACTTGAAAAAAACTTAAGTCTTAAAGTGGTTAAAAGAACTGACGGAAAATTTAAAATTTCTGGAAGAGGGGAACTTCATTTGGCAGTATTTTTGGAAAACTTAAGACGGGAAGGATATGAGATGGAGGTGGAAAAACCTGAGGTAATTGTTAAAAAGATTGACGGAGTAAACAGCGAGCCGATTGAGGAGATGGATATTATTGTTCCAAAGGAATATCAAGGAATAATCAATCAAGAAATGGGAAAAAGATTTGCGATTTTAGCCAAAACAGAATCTATTAATGAAAGAGAGGCCGAGTTTGTTTATAGAGTTCCTACCCGAGCGATAATCGGTCTAAGAAGCATTTTAATGACTGCCACCAAAGGAACAGTTATTTTTAGCTCTCAAGTTATTGATTACCAGTCGCTTGGAAAGCCAATGCCGAGAATGAGAAGCGGAGTTTTGATTGCTTCACAGTCAGGAGAGACTTTGTCTTATGGTCTTAAAGCTGCTCAAGGAAGAGGGATAATATTTATTAGTCCCGGAACTAAGGTATATGAGGGAATGATAATTGGCAAGAATGCTAAAGATGATGATATTGCTATTAATGTTTGCAAAGGAAAACAGTTGACTAACATGAGGTCAAAATCTTCAGATGGAGTGATTCAGCTTACCCCGCCAACAATATTTAGCCTAGAACAGTGTTTGGATTTTATCGAGAAAGATGAGCTTTTGGAAATTACTCCAAAATCGCTTCGACTCAGAAAAAAGTTTTTGACAGAACTAAACAGAAGAAGGTCGGAAAGAAAGTAACCAACCAGACATACAAGTTGACCGCATCTAGAAAGAATGATTTTTCGTTTGTATAGTCGCTTAGTTTTCGAGTAATCTTAAGGGGAGGCAATTGATTCATGGTCGTTTACAGCTACTTGCATAGGAGTGTCGGGAGGGAAAGGGAAAGGGATTTCGGTTTATGCCCCCCGGAAACGCCAATGCCGCCTAAGTTTATCCCCGCTAAGCTTAAAAAATGGGTTTCAAAATGGCCTGAGCTTAAATTGATAAGGTCAAGTTATCCAGAAGTTTAGCAAACAAAAGGGATGGTTATATGAGTTGAAAATACTTGTCTATTGACAAACGATGCCCACCTTTTGTATTCTTGGTAAAGTTTAGTAAGACTTAAGTGTTTTATTAGCATAAGATGACAACTATCACACCAAAGCAAAAAGCAATTTTGGATTACATCACAGGTTATATTGGAAAACACCAGTATTCGCCCACCCTCAAAGAAATTGCCCGACATTTCAAAAGAAGTCAACCAACTATTGCCCAACATATTCAAACTTTAGGAAAACGTGGTTTACTGAGAAGAGATAAGGGAACGGTTCGAGGCATCAGTCTTTCTGTTGACCCTTCTACCTATATTCACGTTCACTCTCCCAAAAAGATTGGCATTATTGGCTATGGCATGGTTGGTCAGGCGGTTCAATATGGTTTCTCAAATGAGGAGATTCATATTTACGACAAATACAAAGAATCAGAGCCTCTAAAAGAAGTAGTCGAAAAATCAGACTATATTTTTATTTGTTTGCCGACGCCGGTTAAGGGTGATCAATCGGGCATTGATTTGACCATCGTTAACTCAATCATTAATAAAGTCGTTTCGATATCCAAAGGAACTGACAAGATTATTATCATTAAATCAACAGTTGTCCCCGGAACTACTAAAAAATTCATCCAAAAATACAAGGAGTCTCTTTTTTGCTTTAATCCAGAATTTTTAACAGAAAGGGCTTTTCTGCAAGATTTTGTTAATGCTGACAGGATTATAGTTGGCAGTGAAAATAGCCTTGTTTTTCGACGGATTTCTTCTTTGTATCAAAAAATTATGCCCAATGTACCCATTTTTCAAACAGACACTACCAGCGCCGAAATGGTTAAATATATGACCAACTGTTTTTTGGCAACCAAGGTTATTTTTGCCAATGAAATGTATGAGATTTGTCAAAAATTAGGCGTTAAATATGAAGAGATTAAAAAAATGATTGTTGCCGACTCTCGTATTTTCGATTCCCATTTAGATGTTACTGCTTTGCGAGGTTTTGGCGGCAAGTGTCTGCCAAAAGACCTTTTGGCCCTTGTGGCTTTGGCCAAAAAAAAGAATGTGGATACTAAGATTTTGGATGCAGTCTGGTCAAAGAATTTAAAAATCAGAAAGGTCTACGATTGGGAAGAGATTCCCTTTGCCGTTTCCAAAAAAGGTTTTGGCCACCAAGGATAGTTTTTACTGAGCAGGTCGGTCTAGAAATTTTTGCTTCTTTTTAATCTGCTTAATCATTTTTCTGAACTTTTTCAATTTCGAAGTGCAGAAAAACTCCTTGCAAACTTGAGGCCTGATTTTATGAATGGAGCAGTTTTTTCCTTCAAGATAAACACAACTACCGTCATTTTGTTGTTTTAAGATATTTGCCCCGCAAGAGACTGCCTTTTTAAAGTCGTCAATAAAGCCA